>JACVXW010000034.1 GCA_015661135.1 Chloroflexota bacterium | reverse complement strand
GCTCCGGGGCACGCTCCGGGGCGGCGCGGGCCCGCCGGCCTGGGCGGGAAGTGGTCGGGGCGGTGGGATTCGAACCCACGATCTCGTGCTCCCAAAGCACGTGCGATGCCAGGCTTCGCTACACCCCGTCCGTCGGAAGGTGAATATCGCACGATTGTGCTCGCTGCGAGTTCCGTGGACCCCGCGGCGTCCGGCGCGCACCGAGCCGTCATGCGCTCCGAGCATGAGATCGGCCGGTTCTGGGCCAGGACTGCGGGGGTTCAGTCGCCTCGGGCATGGACCGACACTGTTCATTCCGCTTCAGCATGACTTTCGACAGCAAGCGGGTCCTGCGGGTCGCACTCATTCACTGGGCGCATATATGCCCCGACGCGCGCCGTGAGCACGATCCATTGACGACCCGGTCGCGTGACGGCCACACTCCCCGCGATGGCCGGGATCGAGATCAAGAACCACCGGAAGCCGGACGAGATTGTGACGTTCGAACGCGGCATTTCCGCGCTGGTGAACATCGGCCCGCTGACGATCAGCCGCGAGATCCTGGAGCCGGGATGGCGCTGGTCTACCCATGTGAAGCCGATCGTGAGAACGGAACGGTGTGAGTTCCATCACGTCGCACTCGTCGTTGCGGGATCCATGGCGATCGAGACGCGGGACGGCGAGCTGCGCGAAGTGGTGGCGGGAGACGTCTACGACGTCGCGCCGGGACACGACGCCTGGGTCGTCGGCGACGAGCCGTTCATCGAGATCACGTTCCAGGGCATCGCGGATTGGGCCAAGCCGCCCGAGACGGGCGAACGGGTCCTGACGACCATGCTCTTCACCGACATCGTCGGGTCTACTGTCCTGGCGGAGCGGCTGGGTGATCAGCCGTGGAAGTTGCTGCTGTCGAGTCACCGCGAGGACGTCCGAAGCCTGCTCGAGCGGCACCATGGGCGCGAGATCGACACGACCGGCGATGGCTTCCTGGCTACCTTCGACGGTCCCGCCCGCGCCATCGCGTGTGCCCTCGCGGTCTCCCGTGCTGCCCGGAAGCTCGGGATCGAAACGCGGGCCGGCGTTCACACCGGAGAGGTGGAGATAGTCGATGGCGACATCCGCGGGCTCGCCGTCCACCTGGCGGCGCGGATCATGGACGCGGCCGGCGCCGGCGAGGTCTTCGTCTCCGCGACGTCGCGCGAGCTCGCGAGCGGTGCCGGCGTGGAATTCCTGGATCGAGGTACCCGGGTCCTCAAGGGGATCAGTGGGGCTCGCCAGCTCTACGAGGCCAGGCCCAGCGGTGATGCAGCGCCGACCTGACCAAGGCTTTAGTGGCCTAGCCGGGCTGACGGGGCCGGGATGAGCCAGCCGCGCGACCCCGCTTGACAACGGGCGCGACTGGTAGACTCCCCGCGGACGGTAGTGCCCGACCGGCCGTACGGACGAACTCGGATGGGGAGCTCGAACGCACGTGCACGCACGTCGGGTGCGGCCGTCGGGTCAGGAGACCCGCGCGGTCCGTCGCCCCACACAATTCGTGAGCGCCGCCACGCGCCGACGACCGGCGGCCCACGCCGTGACCCGCGACGCTGCCTCCTTCGCACCGGATGACCTGCGTCGAACCACGGCCGCATTCTCGTCGGCCGTCCTGCCGGGGCTCGGTCAGCTCCTGAACGGCCGGCACCGTCTGGCCCGGTGGTTCGCGCTGCCGACACTCATCCTCCTCGCCGTCGTGACCCTGTTCGTGGCCACCAGATCCCCGGCACGACTCTTCGCTTCGGTCGTGTCGCCTTCGGCGATGAGCGCCCTCCTGATGGTCAATGCGATCGTCCTCGCGTGGCGCGTCGCGGCGGTCCTGCACGCCTTCTTCGACGGGCGCTACCCGGTGCGGGCGGGACGAGCGGGTGCGGCCGGCCTTGTCCTCGTCCTTGCCGCCGTCGTCGTGCCCCACGGCGTGGCGAATGCGTGGGGCTCCACCGCGAAGTCCGCGTTCGCCCAGATCTTCGAGGGAGATGGAGCCATCGGGCCGGGCCAGCTGGTCGCCGCCGCGGACCGCGGTCCCGGCAATGACGAGCGCATGAACATCCTCGTCGTCGGCATCGACAAGACGCCGTCGCGCTCGGCGACCCTGACGGACTCTCTCACGGTCGTCTCGATCGATCCGGTCGGCGACACCGCGACCATCGTGTCGCTGCCGCGGGACCTGGTCCGGGTCCCGCTCGTCAACGGCAATCTCTTCGGGCCCAAGCTGAACTCGCTCATGGCCTATGCGGACCGCCACCCTGAGCAGTTCCCCGAGGGTGGGATGCGGGCGCTGGAGGACGCCGTGGGGCTCCTCCTCGGGATCGAGATCCACTATTACGCCCAGATCGACTTCTTCGGCTTCGTCAAGCTCGTGGACGCGGTCGGCGGCGTGGACATCACCGTCAAGAAGAGCATCTACGACGAGAACTACGACGGCCTCGGGGTCAACCCCGAGGGCGTCAGGGGCTGGGGCGTGGACGCCGGCCCGAACCACTTCACGGGCTGGGAGGCACTCGCCTACTCGCGATTGCGCAAGGCCGACGGGGAATCCGACTTCACCCGGGCCGCGCGGCAGCAGGAGGTCCTCCTGGCGATCCGTGACCGCATCATGGCCGACGGCGGCCTCCTCACGAACCTGCCGTCGCTGATCGAGGCCCTCGGCGTGTTCGTGATCACGGACCTGCCCACGGACCGTTTGCCCGACCTCGCGGCGGTTGCCGAAGACATGGGCCCGGACGCGGTCGTCCGCGCCGTGCTCAAGAAGCCGCTCATCAAGACCGGGGGGATCGATCCGGTCTACGGGTCCATCCAGGTCCCGGATCTCGCGGCCATCCTCGAGGTGGCGAAGACGCTCTTCCCGCCGCCCGGTGAGATGCCCGTGCCCTGGCCGTCGCCGGTCCCCACAACCACGCCCCCGGCGTCGCCCGCGCCCTGATCGCGTCACTCGGGGTCGGTGCTGAACCCCAGGTCGCGGAGGATCGGTGCCATCCGGCGCGCGGCGCGGGCTCGGTGGGAGATCGCGTGCTTCTCGGCTGCGGTGTAGAGCCCGAGCGTCCGGCTACCGACCGGCTCGCGGAGCGGCTCGAAGATCGGGTCGTAGCCGAAGCCGCACTTGCCCCGCGACGCCGTGGCAATCCGGCCGCGACATGTCCCGCGCCGGAGGATCATCGGCAGCCCGCCGCGTGGGCCTCGCGCCTCGGGCAGGGCCAGCGCCAGGACGCAGACGTAGCGGGCCCCGCGCCGCGCCGCCGGCAGCCCGGCAAGCGCGCCGAGGAGCTTGCGGTTGTTGTCGAGGTCCGTGGCCGCGGGACCGGCGAAGCGGCGCGTCAGGACCCCTGGGCGTCCATCCAGCGCGTCGACCTCGATGCCGGAGTCGTCCGCAAGGGACGGGAGTCCAGTTGCGGCGGCCGCGAAGCGGGCCTTGATCCGGGCGTTGGCCTCGAAGGTCGCGCCATCCTCCACGGGGTCGCCCGCGACGCCAAGGTCATCCAACGACACGAGGACGCCGGCCGGCAGCGCGAGGAGCTCCGTCAATTCACGCAGCTTGTGGGCAGATCGGGTCGCGAGAACCAGCCGGCGGGCAGCCACGGGGATTGCGGTCGGCGTGACTTGAGAGGGAGGCAGCCGGACTAGCGCCGGACCGTCGCGAGCGCGGCGCTCTGCGACTCGAACAGCCGGGCCAGGCCCACGTTCGCGAGGTCCAGCAGTGCGTCCACCCGCGGTCGGTCGAACGGCCGGCCCTCGGCGGTCCCCTGGAGCTCGACGTAGGTCCCCGCGTCCGTGCCCACGACGTTGAAGTCCACCTCGGCCCGGGAGTCCTCGCCGTAGTCGAGGTCCAGGAGGGCGATCCCATCGACGACTCCCACGGAGACGCCCGCCACCTTGCCGATGAGGAGTCGCTCCATCCCGTAGGTCATGAGCGCCGCGGCGAGGGCCACGTAGCCGCCGGTGATGGACGCGCAGCGGGTCCCGCCGTCCGCCTGGAGGACGTCGCAGTCCACCGTCACCGTCCGCTCGCCCAGCTTCCCGAGATCCACGACCCCGCGCAGGGACCGCGCGATGAGGCGCTGGATCTCGTGCGTCCGCCCGCCGAGCCGGCCCTTGACGCTCTCCCGCTCCGTCCGCTCAGCAGTTGCCCGTGGCAGCATCGAGTACTCGGCCGTGACCCAGCCGCTGCCCTTGCCGCGCAGGTGCGGCGGGACCCGGTCGCCGATCGTGGCGGCGCACAGGACCTCCGTGTCACCGACGCGGATCCGGCACGACCCCTCGGCCCACTTCTGGACCCCCAGCACGATCGTGACCGGGCGGGTGTCCGTGGGCCCGCGCCCATCGGCGCGAGCGGACGGTGACCGGTTGCCGATGCTCATGTCGCTCGCTCCTCCGCCTTGGCGGCGTCCCACAACGCGTCGAGGGTAGCGAAGTCCAGGTCCCGAATTGCGACCTCGCGCTCGGCGACCATACGCTCGATCCGGCCGAACCGGCGGCGGAACTTCTCATTGGCGGCGCGGAGCGCGCTCTCGGTCTCGATCCCGAGCCTTCGCCCGACGTTGACGATCACGAGCAGCAGGTCTCCGAACTCCTCGCGTCGGTTCATGTCATCCGGCGCTTCGGCAAGCTCGCGGAGCTCCTCGGCTACCTTCTCCAGGACTCCGTCGATCGACGGCCAGTCATAGCCGAGGGCGGCGGCGCGTTCCTGCATTTCCTGGCTCGCGGCCAGCGCCGGCATGGAGCGGCTGATGCCGTCGAGGGCGCCAGTCCGTGGCCGATCGTCGTCGCCGTCGGCTTCACCGCCGCCTTCGCCGCCGTCGCGCTCCGTCCGCTCGGCAGCCTTGATCCGTTCCCACTGGCGCATGACGTCCGAGCTCGACTCAGCCACGGCATCGCCGAAGACGTGCGGGTGGCGACGGATGATCTTCCGGGCAATCGCCCCCTGGACGTCGGCCAGGTCGAAAACCCCCGCCTCGGCCGCGAGCTGTGCATGGAGAACGACCTGCAGGAGCAGGTCTCCGAGCTCCTCGGCCAGGGCCGGCGTTGCGCCCGCCTCGAGCGCGTCGTAGACCTCGTACGCCTCCTCGAGGAGGTGCTTGCGGAGCGACTCGTGGGTCTGTTCGCGATCCCACGGGCACCCGTCCGGCAGGCGGAGCCGTGCGGCAATGTAGGGCATGGACCACGGGCCCGCGACAGCCAGCTCCGGAGCAACCGGCGCAAAGTACAGCGGGCCGGCGAGGTCCTCCGCCGTGAGGGCGCCGACCGTCGTCCCCTCCCCGGCAAACCTGCCGATTGGATGATCGGCGGGATAGAGGCGCCCGATCAACGTGACGGGATCCCGGCCGGCCGGCCCGTGCCGGCCGGGGAGTGGATCTTCCGCACCTTCGGTGAGGGTGTCGATCGGGGCGGCGCCATCGTCGAGGACCGCCAGAGGGACGACCAGCAGCGGACGCGACGGCTCGAGCGGCGTTGCCACGAGGCGCTCGGCGCTCACGATCTGCCAGCCGGCGGCCGGGTCGAGGCCAAAGCGCTGGCGTGCCTCCCCGATCAACCGGTCAAGCATGCCATCGCTCCAGGGGCCGCGGCCTTACGTGTCCGAGGACGGGCCGCTTCGTTCGATCTTCGCGGCAGCCTTCCTGACCGAATACCAGTTGTTGAAACCGCTGCTCTCGAAGATCGCGATCTGCTCCCTTGTCGCGGGCCGAGTCTCCTCGGCAACGACCTTGAACAGGTACACCCCTTCGTCGGGAATCTCGACGACCGCTGTCATGTCGCCGACCTTGGCCGAGAAGATGGGGGCCTCCCTCAGGTCGCCGAGCTGACCGACGGCCACCCAACCGATGTCGCCGCCCGTGGGGGCCTCCGGGCCCTCTCCCTGGTCGCGTGCAAGCTGGGCAAAGTCTGTGCCGTCGAGGGCCTGCCGGCGAACGGTCTCTATCCATGCCTTCTCGCCCAATCCGTACGGACGCATGAACTGGACGACATGCCAGCCGAACTGACTCTTGAACGGCGGGATGAGATCGCCCGGCCGGAGACCCTTCTTGAAGATCGCGGCCGCGAACGCGGGGTCGATGGGACTCGTGGGGGCGTAATAGGGCAGCTTGCCGCCCGAAGACCTGGCCGAACCTTCGTCCGACATCGTCCGGGCCATCCCATCGAACGTGGACGGATCCTTGATGAGCGTCTCGAAGGCCGCCTGGGCATCCAGCTTGGCGGCTGACCACGCGGGATCCGTCTCGGGCAGCTGCGTCGCGGCGCCCGGATCGTCCTTGGGCGAGAAGAGGATGTGGCGCACCTTGACGCCGTCGGGCGTCGGCGTTTCCGCCGGGAGGAAGATCTGCAGCACCTGCCGCTGTTCCGACGGAGCGGACAGATCCGCCACGATCTTGTCACTGAGGGCGCGCCGGACCAGATCGCCCCTGACGGCCTCCCGGTAGTCCGCCACTTTGATCTCCTGGTCCAGAATTCGGTCGGTCAGGGTGCCATCGACCGTCGCCGAGGCGATCTCCGTGACACGGCCGATCCGGAGGACGCCGTCGGCGCCCTCGATCGCGCCCGTGGGCTCGTCAGGGGCAGCGGCGAACACCGCGGCCATGAGCGACTCGTCGTAGCCGCTCTTGAGCTGAAGCCAGCCGAAGTCGCCGTTCTGGACGGCGGACGCGGAGGTGGAGGCGGTCTTGGCCACATCCTCCCAGGACGTGCCCGCCCGCAGATCCGCCAGCGCCTTCTCCGCCTTGCCCCGCGCGACCGCCTTCTCGCCGGGACCGGGTTCGCCGGTGTCCGCGTCGTTCAGGGGGGCGATCTCGATCACCCAGACGTGGCGCTCCTCCTCGGTCGTGGCCTCATCGATCAACTGGGCGTCGATCTCGGCCTCGCTGACCGAGAGCCCCTCGGCGGCGGCGAGCTTCGCCTGGAGGGCAACGTCGATCAACCGCTCCACGGTGAGCGCGGGCAGGCTGTTTCGACGCTGCTCGAGAAACTGGATCTGGCTGGTGGCGTTTGCCTCGGAGATTCGGCCGGCGGCCTGGAGCGTCCGGATCCGGCTCAGCGTGTAGTCAATCCGGAAGTTCTCGATCGCGTACCTGGTTCGAAGCTGATCATTGGTGATCGTGGTCCCATCCACGGTGGCGACGGCGCCGAAGTGCCCGTCGTACCAGGAATAGACCGTGTACCCGACGAGGATCAGGATCGAGCCGACGATCGCGATCGCGAAACCGAGGTTGAGGAGGAAGGTCCGCCGGTCCCCGGAGTTCCAGCCGGGTCGGCCGGCGGCGCCAGAGACGGGTTTGGCTCGGAGGGTCATGGGGTGATGGTTTCCTGCAGATGGTGGGGCGCGCGGGCCGACGCCAGCGTTCGGGCCGACGCCAGCGTGCGGGCAGATGCCGGCGCGCGGACGGGGCCGGTATCGTACCGCAACGAGGAGTTCCGCCGGTTCACCACCTTCGTGCCAGTCGTTCCACCATGTCGAGGTACCGCGGAGCCACGAGTTCCCAGGCGAGCCCCTGCGTGGTGGTGAGCATTCGGAGGACGGACGCCCCCCTGGCTTCGGCGTCTCCCACGATCGTCAGCAGCGTCCGAGCCAGGGCGGCCGAGTCTCCGGGCGGATAGACGAAGACGGATCCTGCTGGAAAGGTCCGTTCCACCATCGGGAGACGGGAGCAGACGACCGGCTTGCCCATCGCCGCGTACTCGAATGCCTTCGTGGATAGGCTCATGTCCGTGAATCGATCCTGTCGGGTTGGCGCCACACCGACATCGGCCGCCGCGATCGCGGCCGGGACGGTCTCGATCGGAATTCGTCCGTGAAATGCCACGCGCTCCTCCAGTCCGAGCCGCGCGACCTGCGACCGGAGGGCGGGCTCAGAGTCGCCCCGGCCGAAAAGGTCCACCCGAACGGGGAGGTCCGGCCGGTCGGATGTCATCCGGGCCACGGCATCCAGCAGGACGTCGAGCTCATAGGTCGGCGTGAGGGCACCCGCGTAGACGATCCTCAGCGTCCCGTCGGCCATGAACTCCCGTCGCGGATAGCCCGCCGGATCGAACCGGCGGAGCGACGGGCTGTTGATGACGACACTGATCCGGGCGGCGTCCACGCCGAGCCCGACGAGTCGATCGCGCAGGGCCTCGTTGACGGTGATCACTTCCGTCGCCGCGGCGATGGACAACCGCTCCTGGAGCAGGAGCAGCCGGTTCATGACTCGGCCCTGGGCGCGCGGGAAGCGCGACCGAAAGAACTCGGGCATCGCCTCGTGCAGATCAAGCAGGACCGGCACGCCGACGAGCCGGAGCGGGAGCGCCGCGAAGACCAGGAAGTCCGGCAGCGAATGCACCTGGACCAGCCCGTAGCGGCGGCGGCGATGGCCCAGGACGGCGGCCACCGATGCGCGAACCAGGAAGGACACGTATTCGCCGAGGTACGTCAGGAGCCCGGCGCCCTGGTGGCGCTGCACGTCGAGGCGACGCACCTGCACCCCTTCGATGGTGGCCTGACCCGGATCGCCGGGCCGACGGAGCGCGAGCACGTCCACGGCACGCCCGGCCGCCACGAGCGATTCGGCTTCCCGCCGGACGCGCGGATCCTCCTCGTAATAGCTGTGGGCGATCATGAGCACGGGACGCGACGGTCGGGTCGCGATTCCGCTCATGTCTTGCGCGACGCCCATCGGTCAACCAGCCAGCCCAGGGTGCCGGGTGCGAGTTCGGCGCTCCCGTCGGCCGTACCACCATGACGGGGCCGGACGTCACCTGGCCCCGAATCCGTGCGATTGCCTCGCCGACGGCCCGGTGTCGCGCTTCGGCAAAGAGGGCCGGCTGCGTGGTCCAGAGCCGCCGCCGCTGGATGGCCCGGAGCGGGTGGCGGACTGTGCGCCACCTGCCACGACTCCGCTGCGGGACCTCGCCGAGAGCAGCGAGGCGTGCCCGAAAGATCGCGCCGGCGTCCACGTCCGCCCAGGCGATCACGTCAGTCTGGGGCGTCGGTTCGCCGGTCGCCGCGCCGGTCAGTGGGTGCACCGCCGCCGAGGTGACCACGGCGCATCGGGCAGCCAACGAGGCCGGCAGCCCGGGGATTCGCGCGACCGCCGATGCGCGGCGGAAGCCGACAACGACGGCCGGCGGGTCGATATGGTCGGCCGCCTGGAGGTCCGGCACGTCGCTCCCGGCGATCGCTCCCAGCGCCTCGAACCGAGCGAGCAGGTCCGCTGCTACAACGCCCGGTGCGTAGCGCCCAGCGACGTGCGCTCGCAGGGCAGCCGGATCGAAGGTCGTGCGGCGATCGATGGTCTCGGCGATCGCCTCCGAAAGCGAGGCCGGTGCGTGATCCCGGGCGATCGTTCCGAACCGGCCGTCACGGCCCACGATCTCCTCGACGCCTCCGGACGGCGTCGCGACGACCGGAAGGCCCATCGCGAGCGCCTCGGCGGCCACGACTCCAAAGGTCTCCCATGGACTCGGGTGGACGAACAGCGCAGCCCGCGCCATCGCGGTGGCCACGCCGGCCCGGCAACCCCCAGATCCCCCGCGAGTGCCACGAGGCGCCCCTCCTCCGCCTCCGACGCAGCCCGGCCGATGAGCCGGAGCCGGAGCGCCGGTCGCTCCTGATACAGCAGCGCGAAGGCGCGCAGGAGCGTTTCGGCGCCCTTGCTCTCCTTGCGCGTCCCGATCCAGAGGAGCTCGTGCGGATCCCGCTCCGCGTCCGGACGGATCCGGAACGTGTCGACGGGAAGGACATTCGGGACGGCGGCGATCCGGCCGACGTCGGGCCCGAGCCGCTCAACGATCTTCCCGGCGAGGGCGCGGCTGACCGAGACGACTGCCCGACCCGGCCCCATGAGCCCCCGGTAGGCGGCGACCGCCGCGGGATCCTCCAGCCGTCGCGGCGTTGCGCTGTCGTGCTCGGTGGTCAAGAGCGGTACGCCCACGGCGTCGGCCAGGAAGGCCGCGGCGAGGCCGTCGGGTAGCCCCGTGTGTGCGTGGATCACGTCAAACGGCCACGCGGCGTGGAGTGCCCTCCCGACCGGGAGCAGGGCAGCGGCCTCCAGCCCGGCCAGCTCCACCGGATCGCGGGTCGCATCGCCTCCTGCCGGCAGTGGTGCCGGGATCCGGAGGACGGGTACCCCGGGTGCGCCTCGGCCAACGGGCGCGGTGAACGCCAGACGAGACGCGATCACCGCCGCCCAGCGCTCGACCCGGGCGAGCCGTCCCGCCCGCTGCGGACCATCGAGCCCTTCCGCGTAGACGGGCTCGGGGCAGATCACCAGGACGCGGGCACCGGCGCCCGCGAGCGCGGCGACCTGGTCCGCGACGAAGCTGCCCCGGCCGGGCACGTCATGCGATGGATACCAGCGCGCAACGACGAGGATTCGGAGGGGCACGCCGGGCATTATCGTCGGGCGGCGGCCGCGGCGAGGCCCGTGCTACCGTTCGGCGCGATGTCAACGGCCAGCCCCGCTCCACCCGTCGCTCGAACCACTGCCGTTCGGCCGGGACCCGTGGGCCTCATCCGCGTCGCCTGGAGCGATGTGTGGTCGCGGCGGAAACTCATTCGCTACCTCGTGGCCGCCGACCTCAAGAAGAAGGGGCGGGACACCCTCTTCGGCAATGTCTGGTGGATCCTGGATCCCCTCCTCCAGATGGTCGTCTACGTGGTCCTCGTGTCCATCATCTTCGGGCGGGCCGAGGACGACTATGCACTGTTCATCTTCGCGGCGATCCTGCCCTGGAAGTGGTTCTCCAGCGCCATCGGCGACACGATCACGTCGGTGAGCGGCCAGGATCGCCTGATCAAGCAGGTCCAATTTCCCAAGATCGTCCTGCCCGTGGCGGCAATCCTGGCCGGGATCACCCAGTTTGCGTTCGGGATGGTCCCGCTGGCAGCCCTGATGCTGCTGGTATTTCCGGATCGGATCAGTGCGACGCTCGTGCTGATCCCGGTCGTGGCCGCCGTGCAGCTCGTCTTCACACTCGCCCTGGGCGTGCTCGCCGCCGCGCTCAATGTCTTCTTCCGGGACATCGGCAACCTGTCGCGCCACGCGCTGCGCCTGTGGTTCTACCTCTCGCCGGCGCTGTACGGCGCCGCGGTCATCAACGACGTGGCTCGCACCCACCCGCAGATCGCGACGCTGATCACGATCAACCCGTTCTATCCGATCCTGAACGCCTATCGATCGGTCATCTACGAGGGCACGACTCCCGACTGGATCGCCCTGGGTGGCGTCCTCTCGGTTTCCCTTGCCTTCCTGCTCGTCGCCACCTGGTTCTTCAAGCGGGTCGAGCCGACGTTCGCGAAGGTCCTGTGACGATGATCAGCGCGCCGAACGGGACGGATTCGGACGGGCCGGACCCGACCGACTCGGGCCGCCTCCCCGCGATCGATGTCAAGGGTCTCGGTGTGCGCTACAGCCTGCGCCTGACCCGGAAGAACACCCTCCGGAACTCGCTCGCCCAGTTCGTTCGGCGGGACGGCGGTGGCGGCCACTTCTGGGCGCTGCGCGATGTTTCGTTCACGGTCGTGCACGGCGAATCGCTCGCCGTCATCGGCCCGAACGGGGCCGGAAAGTCGACCCTCCTCCAGGCGCTCGCGGGGATCATCCAACCGACCGAGGGCGAGATTGGGATCCGGGGCCGCCTTTCCAGCCTGCTGACGCTGGGCGCCGGATTCGACCAGGAGCTGTCGGGGCGGGAGAACATCCTGCTGGCCGGGGCGTTTCTCGGGATCGACGACAGCGAGATTCAGCGCCGCCTCGAGGACATCGTGGCGTTCGCCGACATCGGCCAGTTCATCGACGCCGCGATCAAGACCTACTCGTCCGGGATGCGCGCCCGGCTCGGCTTCTCGATCGCCACGTCGGTCGACCCGGACATCCTCCTCCTCGACGAGGTCCTGGCGACGGGCGATCAGGTCTTCCGCGCCAAGTCCAAGGACCGCGTCCTTGAGCTGGCCAAGGGGGCCAAGGCGATCGTGCTCGTGACCCACGACATGCACTGGGTCACGGAGTTCTGCAACCGGGCCATGCTCATCGAGCACGGCCAGGTCATCGCCGAGGGACAGCCCGAGGAGATCGTCCGGCTCCACGAGGAACGCTCGGAGGAGACCCGGCGGGGCGCTGCGGCCCCTGCCATCTGAGATGGGAGCGCCCCGACCCACGCCCTGGCGCCGGGCCGGACACGCCGCGAAGCAGGTCGGGCGGGCACTTCGGCGGAGCGCCGTGCAGGCGGTGGAGCCCAGGCGGCGGATCGATGGCATCGATCGCCCGGTCCTGCTCAAGGCGCGGG
Organism: Chloroflexota bacterium; assembly: GCA_015661135.1. Lineage (GTDB taxonomy): Bacteria > Chloroflexota > Limnocylindria > Limnocylindrales > CSP1-4 > UBA5189. The sequence goes on along the minus strand of JACVXW010000034.1, from coordinate 8,674 downwards.
AGGACCTCCTCCGGAAGCGGTCCTTCGGCCCTCCGGACCTGGCACGGCTCCGTGCCCTGTTGGCCTCCGCCGGGGAAGTGGTTCCTGTCCGGGAGGCCTTCGAGCGGCGGGCTACGCTGCCCGGTCGACTGATCGCCCTCCGGCACGACATGGACCACGACGTCGAGAACTCCGTCCGCTTTGCCGAGTGGGAAGCGCGGAACGGCTTTCGCGCGACCTACGAAGTGCTCCACACGGACTGGTACTACCGCCGGGGCTCGCTGGGCCGGCCCTCACGGTTCGTGCTCCGGGCGCTGGACCGGATCGCCGGACTCGGGCACGAGATCGCCCTCCACAACAACGCGATCACGGTGGCGCTCCTCCAGGACCGGGACCCGTTCGAGATCCTCGAGGAGGAGCTGTCGCACCTGCGGCGGCATGGATTCGAGATCGTGGGGTCGGTCGCCCACGGGGATCGCCTGTGTCGTGACCTCGGGTTCAACAACTCGGAGCTGTTCGTGGAGTGCCCCGATCCGTCCGGGCGGGATCCGCAGCGTGAGATCGTCCGGATCGATCCGGTGAGCGGGCGGCGGACGGCCGTGCGGCTTGCCCCGGTGCCGATGGCCCGGTTTGGGCTGACCCACGAGGCGATGGTCTTCGGCAATGTCCACTACCTGTCGGATACGGGCGGCCGCTGGCACCGGCCTTTCGACGAGGTGGCCGCGGCCTATGCTCGCCAGGTGGACCGGGGAATCGAGCACGCGAACGAGCTGACGAATGGCGTCCCGCAGCGTCGGCCACGTTCAGTGACCGGCCGCGACACGCTTAAGTGATCCAGACGGGCCTCGCGCCGGCGGGATTCGCCGACGACAACCCACGCAGTGCTCCGGCGGCGGTCATTGGCCAGGATGACCGCGGGGTGCGGCGCGCCAGCCCGCGCTGCGCTCCGGTGCCGGTCGCTAGCCGGGATGACCGGGGGTTCGGCGCGCCAGGACGCTCGAGCGCGCGCAGCGGGTCGCCGATATCGACGAGCCTAACGAACGCGGCGGACGACGGCGCGAAGCGCTCGGAGCACTGATCGGATCAGGCCGGTCGGCGCCCATGCCGGCCCGGCCGCCGGCCGATGCGCTGGCGGCCGCGCGGGGGCGCCGCGGTGGCCGACCCCGATCTGGACGTAGTTCCCGACGAGCTCCACCCGCCAGGGGTCGCCGCCGTGCTCGAGGAGCCGGACGAGGGCGCTGATCGGATGGTAGGTGCGGCCGTGAACGACGCCTCCGTCCCGGGTCGTGTGATATGAGGCGAGGAGCACGCCGGCAGGGGCGAGAAGGGTCATCAGTCTGGGAACCAGCGACGTGACCCGCGGGGCCTCGAGGTCCGACTCGCCGAAGTGGCTGATCGCGCGACAGAAGATGACGTCGAATGACCCGGCCTCGAACGGGAGTGGCTCGTCCGCGTCGGCGACGACGAACTCGGTCCCCGGGTATCGCGATCTGGCGGCCTCGATGCCACCCGCGCTGAGATCCACGCCCGTCGCGTGGAAACCCAGCTCGGCGAAGATCGATGTCCAGAAGCCGTCGCCGCAGCCCACGTCCAGGAGACGGCCGGGCGAGAGGTCGAAGGCCTCGACGTAATGGCGTCGAGCCCACGCCAGCCAGTGGTCGCGGCGCCCTTCGTAGCCGAACCCACCGCTCGCGTAGTGCTGGTCGTAGTCCGAGGCCGGCGCCGGGGCGTCCGCGGTGTTTGTCATGACACCATCGATTCTACGGGCCGGCTCACCACGGGCGGCCAGTGAGCCGGGTGTATTCGGCGAGGAGCCGGTCGAACTGCGCCGGCCAGTCGTACCGTCCGGCCGTGGCGGCCCGGATCCGGGCCCGGGTCGCGGCTCGCGCATCCGGTGGTGGGTCGAGCAGCGCCCGGATGCCGGCGGCGATGGCGGCCGGCCGTGTCGGATCCACCAGAGTGCCGGCTTCGAGCTCGCGGACGATGGACGCCATGCCCGGCAGATCCGAGGCAACGACCGGGACGCCGGCCGCGAGCGCCTCGAACAGCTTGTTCGGCGTCGCCAGCCTGTGGTTGAGGGTATCCCCCTGGATCGGGATTGCGACGACGTCCGCCGATGCGACCCACTCTAGCAGCTCCCCTGGGGGTACGGCCGGCAAGACGGACACGCGACCCGCGACGTCCGGTCGGGCGGCTCGCGCCCGGAGGTCATCGTCGAGACGCCCGTAGCCGAGGAGCACGAGGTGGGCGCCCGGAACCTCGGATATCGCAGCGATGAGTTCGGGGATCCCGCGACCGGGCGAGAACCCACCCTGGTAGAGCACCACCGGCGTTTCGTCCGCGAGCTGCAGGCGTTCGTGGAAGCGCCGGGGGCGAGGGCCCTCGTGGGCTCGCACGGGCGAGGCATTCAGCACGACGACTGGCCGCTCGCACCCCAGCCTGTCGCGGAGGAGGTCCGCGAGCGCATCGTTCACGGTGACGACCCGGTCGGCCGATCGGGCCCAGCGGCGCTCCACGGCACCCGCGGCGCCGCGGAGGGGCGCCGGGAGCCGGGCCAGGTTCCCGGCATCGACATACAGGTCGCGCGCGTCGTAGACGAGCCTGCCTCCGAGGTGCTCTCGCAGGGCGATCCCCACCGGGAGACCCATCAGGCCCATCGCGTGGATGAGGTCGGCGGTTCCGGCCGCGGTTCCATGGGTCGCGGCGACCGCTGCGGCGCGCTGGCTCACGATCGCCTGGAGCTGGCGGATCTGGCGGAGCGGCGTGCGGAGGCCTGCCGGAGCGCCTCGCCCTGCCCGCTTGATCCGGTAGCCGGACGGATCGAGGGCGTCGGCGTCGAGGCCGGGTCCGGGACGGGCGACAACCGTTACGTCGTGGCCGCGGGCCGCAAGGCCGGCAGCAATCCGGTGCGCCCGCCCGTCAAACGCCCCGGTCGAGGGCAGAACGATCACAGCGCGCTGCGGGACCGGCGAAACCTGCCGGATCGGGGGGACGAGGTCCTCCACGGTCAGGCCTGCCCGAACAGCCCGGCGTAGAGATCGACGAGCCGGGCTGACTCCGTCTCCCAGTTCCAGCGGCCGTGCGCGGCCCGCAGGCAGCGCACGCGGAGCTCCGCACGCTCAGCCGGCGGCGCGGCAACGATCGAAAGGATCGCCCGGCCGAGGCCGGGGATATCGTCCGGCGCGACGACCACGCCCAGCGGACCCTCCGGATCGTCACACACGATCTGACGCATCTCGTGGAAATCGCTCGCGACGACCGGGACGCCAGCGCCCAGGCACTCGAACAGCTTGTTCGGGGTGGACATCCGGTGGTTGATCGTCGAGGGCTGGATCGCCATGACGCCGACGTCGGCTGAAGCGACCCACGCGCCGAGCTCTTCGGGCGGCACCGCCGCCAGGACGTGGATCCGCCCGGGGGCAGCCGGCCCGAGCGCAAGAGCGTCGAGCTCCGACCGGAGCCCGCCGTAGCCCAGGAACACGGCGTGCACGCGCTCGAGGCCGGGCTCGGCGACGGCCGCGGCGAGTTCCTCCAGGCCGCGGTGCCGCGAGAAGGCACCGTGGTACAGGGCGATCGGCTCGTCGACCGGGATCCCCGTCGCCGCCCGGAGGAGGTCCGGCACGCCCGGCGTCGGCGAGTAGCTCCGCGGCGGACAGTTGTGGACGACGACCGTGCGAACCGGGGCGTAGCGCCGTCGGAGCTCCGCGGCGAGGCTCTCGTTCACGGTGACGAGCGCCGCGGAACGCGCGACCCAGCGCCGTTCGAGCCGCGCCATCAGGCCTCGGAGCCAGGCCGGCTGGTCCGCATTCGCGCCGGACTCGAGATAGATCTCGTGGCTGTCGTACACGATCTTCGCGGGCCCATACCTGTCCGCTGAGCCACTCGAACGGAGATGGGCGCCTGGCGGGGGCCACGCGCGCGGGGGTCGGCTGGGCGCCCACGGAGATCGCCGCGCCGGCTCGCGCCGCGGCCGTGCGGTTCCGGTATCGCGCGAGGAGATAGAAGGGGCCGCGTACCACGCTCAAGGGGAGAGATGCCAGGACGGCGAGACCCGCGATCCCGATGTCGGCGATCCCGCCCGGCATTCGACGGAACCCGCCGCGCGCCCTGGCGATCGCCCAGTTCGTGATCCTCCACGGGTAGCGCAGCCAGAGGCGAAAGAGCCGATGCCCCGGCGGGATCGGGACCCGGATGATCACGAATCCGTCTCGCTCCTCGCGATCTCCCACCGTCGAGGCGGCGTCTGTGGGCCGCGCGATGATCGTCACGTCGTGACCGGCGGCGGCCAGCGATCGCCCCTCGCGAAGCACGCGCGAATCGGTCCGGCAGTCGTTGAAGACGAACATGACGACGCGGCTCAATCGGGCAGCCTCGCCAGCGCGTTGACGATCGCCTCTGCGGCGCCACTGCTCACCAACGACAGTGTTGCCGCCCGCCGGCGAGCCGCAGTCATCGTGGACGCGCGCGGGGCGAGACGCTCGAGCTCGGCCATCGCCCGCTCCTGATCCAGGCCGACGAGGACGGACTGACCGCCGGTGCCGGTGAGCTCGGGCCACTCCGTGGAGCTGCGCAGCACGAGGCAGGGGGCGCCCAGCCATGCCGCCTCGCGCTGGACTCCGCCGGAATCCGTCACCACCGCCGCCGCGTGGAGCTGGAGGGCGAGCGACGTCCGATACTCCAGCGGCTCCACGACCGCCACATGCGGTCCGCGCGACACGCCCGCGCGGTCCATCGCGGCTCGCGTGCCCGGATGGAGCGCGAGGATTACGGGCCGGTCCGCCGCGGCCGCGGCGGCGAGGATCCCGGCCCAGGCGGCCATCGCCGCGGGCTCGCGGTTCTCCTGCCGGTGGATCGTCGCGAACAGGTAGCCACCCGGGGCGAGTGCGACCCCCAGCCTCGCCGAGATCGCCTCGAGCACGGACGGATCCCGGACCTCGGCGCTCACCCGAGCAGCCAGGTCCTTCATCAGGTCACCGACGAGGACGACACCCCGTTCGATGCCCTCGGCGCGCAGGTTCGCGACGGCCGTCGGCGTGGGTGCGAAGGACCACGTGGCGAGGTGGTCCGCGACCACCCGGTTGAGCTCCTCAGGCATCCGCCGGTCGAAACTCCGGAGACCGGCTTCCACGTGGGCTACCGGGATCCCGAGCTTGGCGGCGGCGAGCGCCCCGGCCAGCGTCGAGTTCGTGTCGCCGTACACGAGGACGGCGTCAGGCCGCTCCGCGTGCAGGATCGGCTCGAGCCCGATGAGCATCGCCGCGGTCTGCCCCGCGTGCGACCCGCCGCCGGCACCCAGGGCGTGATCTGGCTTTGCCAGGCCGAGCTCGCTGAAGAACGCTCCGGCCATCGACTCGTCCCAGTGCTGGCCGGTGTCGACGAAGACCTCGTCGTGGCGCGCCCGGAGGGCGGGCTGGAGCGCCGCCGCCTTGATGAGCTGGGGCCGCGTCCCAACGACGCTGACGATCTTCACCCGGACAGCGTATCCGGGTTCCCGGCGCCCGGGACCAGGAGCGGGTCATCGCGAACCAACTCCCACGCGGACGCGACCGGCAGACCTATCGCACCGCTCGATCGAGTGCGTAGCGAAGGCCACGCCGCACGAGGGTGCGCACCCGAGGCGACTCGATACGTGTGAGCCATCGGTCGAGCTCGTCGCGGTCGAACTCGGCGGGCAGCTCCAATTCGGGGATCCGATGCGGGCGGCCCCTGTGCGCTGCGGAGACATAGGCCAGGTCGGGCCACCTACCGCTTCGACGCCCGATAGATCTCTGTCGAGCCGGCAAGAGGTCCTCTCGTGCGACGATGTCGAGGGTACGACGAGGTCGTGCTCTCGGGGCCAGAAGCGGCCGGCGAGTGCCTCGAAGCCTAGACGGCACGATGGGGCGGGCGGAATGGATCCTACCCGCGAGCCGGTACCCCAATGCCGCGGTGCGCCACGCCGGGCGGCAGCGCCAATCCCGAGAGGCTGTTGCGACCGTCGACGAGGATCGCGAGGTCGGGGAACCAGGCGGGGTCGAGCGCGCGCCACAGGCGGTCGGCGGTCTGGGTGATGAGCGCACGCGCATCGCAAGGCGAGCCCCACGGGTACGGCTCGGCGCCGAGGGATCGGATGTCCGCGTCGGAGAGGAGCGGGTCGTGGGCGAGGACGCGCGCGCCGGCCGACCGGAGCGCCTCGACCAGCGCGACGCCGCGGGAGTAGGCGAGCTCCTTCACGCCCTCGCGGTAGGTCAGGCCGAGGACGAGCACCGGCGCACCGTCGAGGCCGCCGAGCGCGTCCCGTACTGCCTGGACCGCGACGCCGATCTGCCCGTCGTTGACCTCGCGCGAGCGGGCAACCAGCGTCAGCTCGGGGGCGCGCGACAGCAGGAAGTGCGGGTAGACGGGGATGCAGTGACCGCCGACGCCGAGGCCGGGCTGGTGGATGTGCGAATAGGGCTGGCTGTTGGCGGCCGCGATGACCTCGCGGATGTCCACCCCGACGCGATCCGCGTACGCGGCGAACTCGTTGGCGAGGGCGATGTTGACGTCCCGGTAGGTCGTGTCGGCGAGCTTGGAGAACTCGGCCGCCTCCGCGGAGGACATCGCCACGATCTCCGCGTCGAGGACGCTGTCGTAGAACAGCGCCGCCCGCTCCGTCGACCGCGGGCTGAGTCCGCCGACGAGCTTCGGGTAGGAGGCGAGATTGCGGAGCACCGCCCCGGAGAAGAGCCGCTCCGGCGAGAACGCGACGAGGAATTCCGCGTCCGCCCTGAGCCCGGAGGCGGCCTCCAATCGGGGCGCGAACCGGTCGCGCGTGTCCCCCACGGGGAGCGTCGTCTCGAAGATCACGAGGCTGCCGACGTGGACCCCGGGCGCGATGGCATCCACGGCCGCGTCCATGTGGCGGTAGTCCGGTTGCTGCCTGGCGTCCAGCATCACCGGCACGATGAGCACGACGACGTTCGCCTCGCGAGCGGCCGCGGCCCCGTCCGTGGTAGCGCGCAACCGCCCAGCCGCGTGGGCCGATGCGACCAGGTCCGCCACCCCCGGCTCCTCGCCCATGTGCGACCGGCCCTCGTTGATCGCCGCGACCACGGCCTCCTGGACGTCCACCGCGATCACGGTCCAGCCGTGGCCGGCGAACTGGGCCGCGAGCGGGAGGCCCATCTTGCCGGCGCCCACCACGGCCACCGTGCCGGCCGTCCCGGGCTCGCCGGCCCACGGCGAGACGAGCCGCGGCGGCAGGGCGTGTGCGCAGGAGTTGGCCGGCATGACGATGGACCCGCCGAGCAGGCTGGACCCGCTGGTCGGCCGGTCGACGATGCTCACGCGGCGCCGGCCGATCCGAGCCGAGCGGCGAAACCGTCCAGCGTCACGACCTCGCGGCGGGCGGCGGCGTCCAGGAGCGCGGTGGCGATCCCGACCGCCCAGAGCCCGTCCTCGGCGTCCACCTCCGGCCGACCGCCCTCCCGGACGATGCGCAGGAACGCATCAACCTCCAGGGCCAGCGGCTCGCCCGTGGGGACCGCCAGCTCCGCGACCTCGCCCTCGAAGGTCGGTGCATAGCCGCCGATGAGCCGCGGGTTGGTCGTGTCGGTGGCCCGGGTGAAGGTCAGGCGCTGGGTCAGGTAGTCCAGCTCGAACATCCCCTCCTCGCCCACGACCACGAGCTGGCGCCGTTTCGCGGGGGTGAGCCAGTCCACGTCCAGCTGGGCGACCACGCCGGACGGGAAATGGAGCAGCCCGAACAGGAGGTCCTCGTGCTCCCCGTGGATCCGCTGGGCGGTCTCGGCATGGACCCGGACCGGCCGTTCCCCGGCGATCCAGGAGCAGATGTCAACGTCGTGCGTCGCGAGGTCGATGGTCACCCCGACATCCCGGATCCGGGCGGGAAACGGGCCGGCCCGGCGCGAGGTGATGGCGTAGACGGTGGACAGCCAGCGCTCATCGTGGAGCAGGCGGCCGAGCTCGCGGACGGCAGGATTGAACCGCTCGACGTGGCCGACCTGGACGGGCACGCCGGTGGCCCGGGACGCGGCCACGATCTCCAGCGCCTCCTCGACCGTCGGCGCGAGCGGCTTCTCCACGAGCACGGCGATCCCCCGCCCGATCGCGGCGAGCGCGAGGGGCAGGTGGGCCGTGGTGGGCGCCGCGATCACGACCGCGTCCAGCTCCGCCTCGGCGATCATCGCCAGCGGCTCGGAGAACCCGGCGGCGCCCGTCTGGGCGGTTGCGGCGGCGAGCGCCTCTGCGACTGGATCCGCGACGGCCACGAGCCGAGCCGTGGGGTGGCCGGCGATCACCCGGAGGTGGTTGCGACCCATGGACCCGAGGCCGGCGAGCCCGATCCGGAGCTCCCGATCCCCGGCCGGGTGCCAGAACGCCGTCATGCCCCGGCGCCGACCCCGGCGTACGCGAGGACGGCGTCACGGACCACGCGGATGACGGTGTCGCGGTCCTCCGCGGTCATCCCCGGGTACATCGGCAGCGCAATCGTCCGCTCCGCGGCCGCGTCCGTGACCGGCAGGTCTGCGTGGAGGCCGCGCTCCTGGATGTAGGCCTGGCGGTGGACCGGGATGGGGTAGTAGATGTCCGCCCCCACGCCACCCTCGCGGATGGCGGCGATGATCCCGTCCCGTGCCGGCCCCACCTCCAGCGTGTACTGGTGGTAGACGTGGGTCCGCCCGTCGGGCACCGCGGGCACGCGCACCGGCAG
>JACVXW010000181.1 GCA_015661135.1 Chloroflexota bacterium | reverse complement strand
CGAAGGAGCTCCGAGGCGGCAACACACACTACAGCGGCGGTCTGTTCCGCTTCGCCTACGACCGTCCGGAGGACCTGCTCCCGCTCGTGCCCGACGTTGAACGTGAGCTGCCGGGTTTTCCGGCCGGCGTGGAGCCGTATCCACAGAAGAGTTTCTGGCAGGACCTTCTGCGGGTGACCGAGGGCCGCACGGACCCCGAGCTGGGCGAGATCCTCATCGGCCGCTCCTTCGACACCGTCCGCTGGATGGTGAAGCACGGCATCGCGATGGAGCCGGCGCTGTCGCTGAGCGGCGTGCGGGTCGGGAACACCGTGAAGTGGTCGCCGGGCGCGATCATCCGGGCCCGTCACGAGGGCGTCGGCCTCTCGGCGATGTGGTTCAAGGTGGCCGAGGCGCGCGGCATCGAGATCCGCTACGGCACGAGCGCGGTACGCCTCCTCCAGGACAAGCGCGGGCGCGTGACGGGAGTCGCGACGCAGGACGCGGAGGGCTTCGGGGAAATCACGGCGCGCGCTGTCGTGCTCGGCTGCGGCGGCTTCGAGGCGAACCCGGAATGGCGCGCCCGGTACCTGGGCCGGCCCTGGGACTCCGCCAAGGTCCGCGGCACCCGCTACAACACCGGGGACGGGCTCCGCATGGCGATCGAGATCGGGGCCCTGCCGCACGGCCAGTGGACGGGCTGCCACTCGACGCCCATCGACGCAGGGGCACCGCCCCATGGCGACCGTAAGCTGACGGACAAGACGAACCGCCTCTCGTATCCGTTCGGCGTCCTGGTCAACACGCGCGGGCGCCGCTTCTTCGACGAGGGCGAGGATTTCCAGTTCTACACCTACGCCAAGCTCGGCGGGATCATCCTGAACCAGCCCGGCGGGATCGCGTTCCAGATCTTCGATGCCAAGGTCTCGGACCTTCTCGAGGCGCGCTACAAGACCGGGTCGCCGATTGTCGCCGACTCGATCGAGGAGCTGGTGGAGAAGCTTCCCGTGGATCGGCCGGCAGGACTCCAGGCGCTCGCGGAGTACAATGCCGCGGTCGACGCCGGCACCTTCGACCCTACCGTGAAAGATGGTCTCGGAACCAGGGGCTCGAGCTGCCGAAGTCGAACTGGGCGCAGCGGCTCGACACGCCGCCCTTCGTCGCCTACCCGGTGACGGGCGGGATCACGTTCACATTCGGAGGCGTGCGCATCAACGACCGGGCCCAGGTGATGAGCACCGGCTGGGCTCCCGTCGCCGGGCTCTACGCGTGCGGCGAGATGGTCGGAGGGCTCTTCCACGGGAACTACCCCGGTGGGACGGGGTTGATGTCGGGCGCCGTCTTCGGGCGCATCGCCGGCGCCGGAGCCGCCGGGGAGTGACCCAAACGTGCCCGGCGGTCAAGAGAGGGTAACGCGATGATCGAACGGTCCCATGACGTCGTCGTCGTCGGGGGCGGCAACGCGGCGATGTGCGCGGCGCTGTCGGCGGCCGAGACGGGGGCCCGCACTCTCGTCCTCGAGAAGGCGCCGGAGGCGTGGCGCGGCGGCAATGGCTTCTTCACCGCCGGCGGCTTTCGCTTCGCGTTCAAGAGTTTCGACGAGATCCGCGAGATCGTCGGCGACATGTCCGACGAGGAAGCGGCGTCGATGGTCGTGAACCCGTACACCGAGGACGACTTCTACGATGACCTGATGCGGGTCACGGAAGATCTCGCCGACCCCGATCTCGCTCTCCTCGTCGTCCGCGAGTCACAGGCGACCGTCAGATGGATGAAGGCGCGCGGCATCCGCTGGATCCCGATGTTCGGCCGCCAGGCGTACAAGATCGACGGGAAGTTCCACTTCTGGGGCGGGATCGTCCTCGAGGCGGTGGGCGGCGGACCGGGGCTGATCGAGATGGCGTACGAATCGGCCGCGAAGGCCGGCATCGAGGTGCGCTTCGACACCAAGGTGATGCGGATCGTCACGGACGACCACGGCCGGGTCACCGGCGTCTCCGTGCGGACCGCGAAGGGCCTCGAGACGATCCCGGCGGGCGCGGTCGTGCTCGCGTCCGGGGGGTTCGAGGCGAACGTCGAGATGCGCACGCGCTACCTCGGCCCCAACTGGGACATGGCGCGCGTCCGCGGCACCCCGTACAACACGGGCGACGGCATCCGCATGGCGCTCGAGATCGGCGCCCAGCCGTGGGGCCACTGGAGCGGGTGCCACTCCGTGCAGTGGGACCTGAACGCGCCGTGGCACGGCGACCGGAAGGTCGGCGACAACTTCCAGAAGCACTCGTATCCGGTCGGCATCATCGTGAACATCCACGGCCGGCGGTTCGTCGACGAGGGCGCCGATTTCCGCAACTACACGTACGTGAAGTACGGCAAGGAAGTCATCCAGCAGCCGCGGCGCGCCGCGTTCCAGATCTTCGACCAGAAGGTCGTACATCTGCTGCGCGAGGAGTACCGCATCCGCGAGGTGACGAAGGCGGAGGCGGGTACCCTCGAGGAGCTGGCGCGCAAGCTCGAGATCGACGTCGACGGCTTCGTCCGGACGGTGCGCGAATACAATGCCGCCGTCCAGCCGGGCGCGTTCAACCCGGCCGTGAAGGACGGCAAGGGCACGACGGGCCTCACGCCGCCGAAGTCGAACTGGGCGCAGCCGATCGACACGCCGCCGTACCTGGGCTACGCGGTCACGACCGGGATCTCGTTCACGTTCGGCGGGCTCAGGATCACGTCCGAGGCGCAGGTGATCGACTGCGAGCTCCACCCGATCCCCGGCCTCTACGCGTGCGGCGAGCTCGTCGGCGGGCTCTTCTACAACAACTACCCCGGCGGTGCGGGGCTGATGGCCGGTTCCGTGCTCGGCCGCCTCGCCGGCCGCTCGGCCGCGACGGTCTCGCGCGCGTAGCGCGGCCGGCATGCGACCGACCACCGCGCTCCGGCAGCTGCTGAAGCACGAGGGCATCGTCCTCGCGCCCGGCGTGTACGACGGGCTCTCGGCGCGTCTCGTCCGAGCGGCCGGCTTCGCGGCGGCCTACGCGACGGGAGGCGGCATCGCCCGGAGCATGGGGTATCCCGACCTGGGCCTGCTCTCCATGCGCGAAGTGACGGACCGCCTCGCGCTGATCGTCGAGCACGCCGGCGTTCCCGTCATCGCGGACGCCGACACGGGGTACGGCAGCGCGCTGAACGTGCGGCGAACCGTCCGGGAGTTCGAGCGGGCGGGCGTGGCCGCGCTCCACCTGGAAGACCAGACGTTTCCAAAGCGGTGCGGCCACTACGATGACAAGGCGTTGATCTCGACCGCCGAGATGAGTCAGAAGCTCCGGGCCGCCCGGGACGCCGCCGAGGATCCCGACCTCGTGCTCATCGCCCGCACCGACGCGATCGCGGTCGAGGGGTTCGACGCCGCCATCGAGCGGGCGCACGCGTACGCGG
>JACVXW010000033.1 GCA_015661135.1 Chloroflexota bacterium | reverse complement strand
CGACGAGATGCTCGACCTCGCCCGGCGGAACGCGGCCGAGGCCGGCGCCCGGAACGCCGAGTTCCGGAAGGGCACCATCGAGGCCCTGCCGCTTGACGACGCCTCGGTGGACGTCGTCATCAGCAACTGCGTCATCAACCTCGCCGCCGACAAGGCCGCGGTGTTCGGCGAAATCGCCCGTGTGCTCCGCCCCGGTGGTCGAATGGGCGTGAGCGACGTCGTGGCGGAGGACTCGCTGACCCTCTCGGAGCGGTCGGAGCGGGGAAACTTTGCCGGCTGCATCGCCGGCGCCCTGTCCATGTCGGAGTACCGCGACGGGCTGAACGCCGCCGGATTCACTGACGTCGAGATCGACCTGACGCACGCCGTCGGCGACAGGCTGCACGGCGCGATCGTCCGGGCCACCAAGCCCGCGTCCTGGGGTGGCGTCGATCGGGCACGGCTTGCCGGCATCCTCCCCTCCCCGGCCGCCACCCGAGATCTTGCCGTCCTGGGCGGCGACGCCTGCGGCTGCGGCAGCGGCGGCTGCTGCTGAGTCGCCCGCGCCGCGCGCGAACAGCAGAACCGGGCTCTCGCTAGACGGGCCCGTCCAGCGCGGCGGCCTCGACGCACAGGGCGACGACGCCCATCCGTTCCAGCCGCGCCGCGGTCGATCGACGCCGGACCGTCCAGGCCGCGACCGTGAGCCCGGCGGCGTGCGCGCGGGCGATCCCGGGTCCGTCGATCGCTCGCCAGTCGACCGACAGCCCGCGGCACCCGATATCGCGGGCCACCGCCACAGTCTCGGGTGTCAGGTCCTCCGTATTGAACCAGCGCGCCCAGGCCGGGCGACGCAGACCGAGCCAGGCGAGTGTCTCCGGCTCGAACGAGGAGACGACCGTTCGCGGCAGCGCGGCGCCGCGGGCCGCTTCGAGCACGCCGATCACCGCCGGGACCACCTCGCCCTTCAGCTCGACGTCGAGGAACGGGTCCGGACCGGCCGCGGCGAGGACGTCAGCAAGGGTCGGGATCCCGCCCGCCGCGAGCTCTGCGACGGACAGGGCCTCGGCCCGCTCGGGCCGGCCCTGGACGCGGTCCAGGGTGTCGTCGTGGAGGAGGATCGGCACACCCTCGCGCGAACCCCGGACATCGAACTCGAGGCCGTCGCAGGCGTCGATCGCGAGGGCGGCCCGCATGGCCGCGAGCGTGTTTTCCGGCGCGACGCGCCAGTCCCCCCGGTGGGCGAGCCGGAGCGCCCGCGCCACGGTCAGCCTGCCACTCGCCGGTCCACCACGGTCAATCGACCGTCGTGACGCGGGCGACAAGCCCAAGGTGATCCGACGGATAGAGCGTGGGATCGTCCGCCGCCGGTCGATCGAACGCCAGCCGGCAGGCCGTCGCCCGGAGCGGACCGCGGAGCCAGATGTAGTCGAGGCAACCGGGCTCCCCGTCGATGTCCATGCCGGGCGCCTGGATCCCGGACGGCCAGGTGACAGCCGGCTCCTCACCGTTGGCCTCGACCGCGGCGGAGCGGAAGCCGGCGTCGACCATGACCCGGTAGGTCGGCTCGACGGGCTCGGCGTTGAAATCGCCGACGACGATGGTGCCACCGCCCGACGGTCGCTCGTTGAGCCACTCCACGAGGGCGCGGGCCTCCGCTTCCCGCACGCCTGCGTCGGCCGGGACGTGGTGCAGATGGGTGACGACCATGGCGATCGTAGGCCCGCCCGGGATCGCAATGGGGACGCGCAGCGCGGAGCGCTTCATGCCGAGTTCCAGGCGATCCGCCCCCGCCGCCGTCGCTGCCAGCGGCGCCCGGACGAGGAGGCTGTTGCCGTACTCGGGCCGGCCCGCCCACGCCCGGTGGGCCTCGTAACGACCCTCGCCGGCAGCACCCAGGACGCGGTCCTGCTGGATCGCGAAGACGCACTCCTGCAGGCCAAGCAAGTCCGGCTGGAGAGCCGCCATATCGGCGAGCAGGAGCGGGATCCGCTCCGGCCAGCGGTCGGCGATGTTCCGAAGATTGAGGGTCGCGACATCCAGGCTGGGCATCAGGCTCCTTCAGCTGGTGCATGGTCCGTTGCTGCATGATCCGGCGTCGGAAATGTCATCGTGAAGGTGGCGCCGGCCCCTTCCTCGGATCGGACGCCCAGCCGACCCCCATGTCCGTCGACGATGTGGCGGGCGATCGCAAGGCCCAGACCGGTACCGCCGCCGGCGCTTCGCGACCGATCAGCCTTGTAGAACCGCTCGAAGATGCGGGGCAGGTCCACGGCCGCGATCCCGACGCCCTGATCCGCGACGGACGCCTCCACCTCTCCGTCTGTCGTGCTGACGGTCACGGTAACGGTGGACCTGGGCGGGCTGAACTTCACGGCATTGTGGATGAGGTTCGAGAAGACCTGCTCAAGCCTCGGCCCGTCGCCTCGGATGAGCGGGATGTCGCCGGCCAAGACGGATGCGAGCCGGATCCCCTGGCGTTCCGCGAACGGGCGGAGCCGTTCTACGGATCCGGCTGCGACTCGCCCGAGATCCACGTCATCGAGGTGCAGTTGCCGCCCACCGCTCTCGATCCTGGCGAGGTCGAGGAGTTCGGTCACCATCTCGGCGATGGCGTCAGTCTCCAATGCGAGTTTCGCGATCCGATCGCGCATGCGGGCGGGAATGGCGTCGCCTGCAGCCTCGGCGTCCCGGGTCAGCGTCTCCGCGAGCAGACCTACGGTCGTGATGGGCGTTCGCAACTCGTGCGACAGGTTGTCGATGAACTCGGCCCTGATGCGCTGCAATCGCCGGAGCTCGGCGACGTCTTCCAGGACCATCCAGATTCCAAGGATGGGCGAACGCCGGGCCCGGACGATGAGCGTCGGGCCGTCCGGCTCACGGAGCGCGACCTCGCCGGATGCCGCGCCCCGCTGCGCTGCCTCACGAGCGAGCGCCTCCACGCGGTGATCGCCGAGGGCCTCCATCGCCGTTCGCCCGAGCATCTCGCCGGGCGCACGCTCGAGAAAGACGTGGGCAGCCGTGTTGGCGACCTCGACCCGCAAGTCGTCCGTCAACCGGACGACTCCGACACCGATGAGGTCCGCGAGGTAGGCCAGGTCGCGCAAGCGCTGCGCCAGCGCGTACTCGGCGTCCTGGGCACGACGAACGAGGCGGCGTACGCCGTCGGCGAGGTCATCGCCGGATCCGGTGCCGGCCCTCAGTTCCGGATCGACCTCACGCAGGCCGGCGGCCACGCCCCCGAGTGCGCGACCGCGGGCGATCACCAGGCCGGCGAGGCCGGCGATCGCGAGGGCCTGGAGCGCGATGAACCCGAGGATGACCCAGTCCATCGGCCGAGGATCGCACACCGATCAGGCGCGCGCGCGGTACCCTGTTCGCACAGACCGGACCGCATCGAGCTCTCTGCGGCAACGCCCGGCCAAATCCAGGAGAACCGACCGTGCGCCTGCGCCTGATCCCCCGCGATGAGCGCTTCTTTGACCTGTTCGCCGAGGACGCCGCCAACGTCCTGGGTGCCGCTCGCCTCCTCGAGGCAATGCTTCGCTCGTATGACGTCCTGGAGCGGCGGGCCGGCGAGATCCGAGACGCGGAGCACGTCGGCGACGAGCTCAGCCACCACATCGGCCACCGCCTCGAGGCGACCTTCGTCACGCCGTTCGACCGGGAGGAGATCCACGCCCTGATCTCCGGCCTGGACGACGTGCTCGACTTCATCGAGGAGGTCGCGGACACCTTCGTCCTCTACCGGGTGGAATCGCCTACACCGGTCGCGATCCAGCAGTCCTCGATCATCGTCCGCCAGTGCGAGCAACTCCACGAAGCGCTCCTGAAGCTGAAAGGCTTCAAGGGCCTCGAGAAGTACTGGATCGAGGTCCACCGCCTCGAGAATGAGGGGGACCAGTTGGCCCGTCAGGCCATCGCGGACCTCTTCTCGGGGGGTGGGGACCCGCTCGAGGTTATCAAATGGAAGGAAATCTACGCCCTCCTCGAGGGGACCATCGACAAGTGCGAGGACGTCGCGAACATCATCGAGCGGATCACCATCAAGCACGCCTGAGGTCACTTCCGAGACGGATCCGACCGGGGGCGGACGGCGCCAAGACGTTCGCAGGGAGGCGTCGATGAGCTTTCTCGATCGCGCGAAGCACGCCGCGAGCCAGGCGGCCGAGCAGGCGAAGCAGGCCGCTGAGCAGGCACGACAGAGTGTCTCGGAGGGTGCGGAGAAGGCGTCCGCGGCGATCAGCGATCCAGGAAATGCCGACAGGGCGCGCCAGGCCCTCTCACGCGCGAAGCGGGGCGTCGCGACGGCCATTGACCGGATCGACCCGGCGGTGCTCGCCGACGTGATCATCAAGGCGACGGCACTCCAGGAGCGGGCCAATGCCGCCCTCAAGGCGAAGGGCTCGCCCTATCGAATCAGCGAAGTGTCGATCGGCGCGGCGATCCCGCCGAGCATCACCTTTGCCATCGCCCGGACCGACGATCCATCGGCGGACCTGGTGCCGGATGGCGCCGTCGCGAGCACCGCCCTCGTCGCAGGTCTGGGCGGTTCGGGATCCGGCTCCGTCCAGGCGCTCGATGGGACGACCCTCGACGAGACTGGGAACGAGCCCGACGGGGCCTGATAGAGTCACGCGCACCGGACGAGGCGATCGTTCCGGAGGTTCGGTGCCCGCTGGATGTCGTCACCGGGACCGCGGCCGCCCAAGGAGGAACCCATGGCTCGCAATCGACGGACCAACGCCGACACCCGCACGCGGCTTGCAGCCCTCGGCCTGGTCGGGATGCTCGTGCTAGCTGCGTGTGGCGGATCGGCGACAGAGCCGCCCGGCGGTGACACGGGCGAAGCGCCCGTAGTGGAACCGTCGCTCCCGGCGGACAAGACGCCGGAGCCGGGGACCGACGCGACTGTCGCGCCGGGTGATGGGAGCGAAGCCTTCGCCGCGGCAACCACCGCGCTCGACGCGCTCGACTCATACGCCTTCCGGGTGGAGATCCAGTCGACCACGGTGTCCAACGGGACGACGAGCACGACAAACAGCCTCTACGAGGGCGTCGTGGTGAACAAGCCGACCGAAGCGAACGCCCTCTCCACGTCTGAGCTCGATGCCGATGGCAACGCCACGTCCGGCACATCGTTCATCGTCATCGGAGCCGACGCGTGGCTCAAGGACCTCAACGACACGAGCTGGACGGCGATGCCCACAGGCCAGGCCGGCAGCATCATCGCGATGATGACCGCGTTCCGGCCAGAGCAGATGTTCGGCACCTACTTCGCCGGCATCGCAGGAAACTTCGCCAATAGCGGCAGCGAGAACAAGAACGGGGTAGATACAACCCACTACAAGGGTGACGACGCGGTCGGGGCACTGCTGGGCACCATCGTTGGCGTCACCGGAGCCTGGCATTCCGACGTCTGGATCGCCAACGACGGAGGCTTCCTGGTGCATTCGGAGGCGGGGGCCGAGTCGGCCACCGGCACCGAGGGTGGAAGCTTCCTGATCGTCGTCGACATCACGGACCCGAACAGCGCCGGGCCGATCGAACCGCCGTCCTGACGCCGACCGGAATGGACTGACCGGGCCTCAGGCCGCGCCGGCCTCGGGGCCCGGGAAGCCGTCGCGGAGCCAGCTCTCGAGGGTCTCGATCGCGACCGTCGATCGTTCGCCGGTGGTACGGCGGGTGACCTCGGCGCCTCCGGCCGCGAGCGAGCGCGGGCTGATCGTCACGATCCAGGGCATGCCGAGGAGTTCGGCGTCGGTGAACTTCACGCCGGGCGATTCGTCGCGATCGTCGTACAGGATTTCGCGGCCGGCGTCCGCGGCGAGGGCATGGAGGCGGTCGCCGATCTCGACGACCCGCGGCTCGCGGGCAGCGCCGATCGTGACGAGATGTGCGGCATATGGCGCGACCTCGTCCGGCCAGGCGATCCCCTTCTCATCGTGGTGCGCTTCCACGATGCAGGCAAGGTTCCGACCGAGCCCGATGCCGTACGAACCCATGACGATGGAGTGGCGCTCCCCATCCTCACCGAGGTAGCCGGCGCCGAGCGCGTCGGTGTACTTGGTGCCGAGCTTGAAGATGTTGCCGACCTCGATCCCGTTGCGCAGGATCACGGTCCCGCCGCAGTCCGGGCAGGGATCGCCCTCGCGAGCATTCGTGATGTCCGTAATCAGGTCTGGCGTGTAGTCGCGCGGCACGTTGACGTTCCGGAGGTGATAGCCCTCGCGGTTGGCGCCCGCCACGAGGTTCGGCGAGCGGGCCGCGAGGTCGTCCACGACGACCGTCGTGTCGTGGGCACCGATCGGCGAGCCGTAGCCCGGCTCCATGCCGGCGGCCTTGATCTCGTCGAGGGTCGCCGGCCGGATCCCGCCCGTGGCCTGTACTGCATTGACGAGCTTGGTCTCGTTGACCTCGAAGTCGCCCCGGACGATGGCCGTGATCAGCCGCCCGTCGCCGGTAGTGAAGAAGGTTGCCTTGGCCGTTCGCTCGATGCCGATCCCGAGGAAGGCGGCGAGGTCCGCGATCGTCGCCGTACCGGGCGTCAGGATCGCCTCGGTCGGCAGTTCGTCCTCCGCGGCGGGACTCGGCCTGGGGACGACCGCGACCTGGCGATTCGCGGCGTAGCCACACTGTTCGCACAGCACGAGGACGTCCTCCCCGGCCGGGTTGAGGACCATGAATTCGTGGGCCAGGCTGCCGCCCATCATCCCGACGTCGCTCGCGACGGCGATCGCCTCGAGCCCGAGGCGCTCGAAGATGCGGACGTAGGCGCCATGCTGGGCCCAGTAGCTCGCGTCCAGCCCGGCGTCGTCGCGGTCGATGCTGTAGGCGTCCTTCATGACGAACTCGCGGACGCGGATGAGGCCGCCGCGGGCCCGGGGCTCGTCGCGGAACTTGGTCTGGAAGTGGTAGACCATCATCGGCAGCTGGCGATAGCTCTTCACGATGTCGCGCAGGAGATCCGCGACGACTTCCTCGTGGGTCATCGCGAGGACCATGTCCCGGCCGGCCCGGTCCTTGAACCGGACCATCTCCGGCCCCACCGCGTCGTAGCGGCCACTCTCCCGCCAGAGATCGGCCGGATGGACCACCGGCATCTCCATCTCCTGGCTGCCGATCCGGTTCATCTCCTCCCGGACCACCTGCTCGACCCGCTTCGTCACCCGGAAACCGAGCGGCAGCAGGGAGTAGATGCCCGACCCGAGCTGGCGGATGTAGCCGGCGCGCAGCAGGAGCCGGTGCGACGGCATCTCGGCTTCGACCGGGTCGTCACGGAGGCTGGAGAAGAAGAGCTGGCTCAGGCGCATCGCGGGAAGGATAGCGGCGCACGCCGCTCCCGCGTCCGAGCCGCGTGACCTGCTAGCCTTCACCCGTGCCCGACGGCCTCACCCTTCTCCTCCTGACCGTGCTCGCGCTGGCCGTGGCTTTTGACTACATCAACGGCTTTCACGACACGGCGAACGCGATCGCGACGTCCGTGTCCACCCGGGCGCTGCGCCCCGATCACGCGATCCTGATGTCTGCGACGGCGAACTTCCTGGGCGCCCTGACCGGAACCGCCGTGGCCAAGACGATCTCGTCCGGGATCGCGTCCACGCCGGATGGCAGCGCCGGCCAGATCATCGTCGCGGCCGCCCTCGTCGGCGCCATCACATGGAACCTGATCACCTGGCGGCTGGGGATCCCGTCGTCCTCCAGCCATGCCCTCATCGGCGGCCTGATCGGGTCCGTGATCGCGGCGAGCGGGACGGGAGCCCTCAAGATGGAAGGCATCAGGGACAAGGTGCTCTTTCCCCTGATCACATCGCCCGTCGTTGGCGTGCTGATCGGGTTCACGCTCATGGTCATCCTGCTCAACCTCTTTCGGCGCGTGCATCCGCGCAAGCTGAACGACCGGTTCCGGCGGCTCCAGGTGGTCTCCGCCGCGTTCATGGCGTTCAGCCATGGCTCCAACGACGCGCAGAAGACGATGGGGATCATGACGTTGGCGCTGATCGCCGGCGGCGTCCTGCCGCATGACGCGAAGATCCCGCTGTGGGTCGTGCTGCTCGCGGCCACGGCCATCTCGCTCGGGACGGCGGCTGGCGGCTGGCGAATCATCAAGACGATGGGCCAGCGGGTCGTGAAGCTTGATCCGGTCCACGGGTTCGCGGCGGAGACAACCGCGGCCTCGATCATCCTCACCGCGTCGCACTTCGGGATGCCCGTTTCCACCACCCACGTGATCTCGTCGGCCATCATGGGCGTCGGTTCGAGCCACCGGCTCTCGGCGGTCCGCTGGGGCGTCGCCGGCAACATCATCACCGCCTGGGTCCTCACGATCCCGGCCTCCGGCGCCGTCGCCTGGCTCTCCTGGGAGCTGCTCAGCCGCGTGCTCTGACCGGAGCAGTGCGGGCGCGACGACGGTAGGTGCGCAGGTCAGGTCGGTCGTCGGAGCACGTAGCCGACGCCCCGGATCGTCTGGATCGTCTGCGGTCTGGCCGGGTCCGGCTCGATGGCGGCACGGAGCCAATGGACGTGCACGTCCACCGTTCGTGTCTCGCCGGCATAGTCGTAGCCCCAGACGCGCTCGAGCAGCTGATCTCGGCTCATGACCTGGCCGGGGTGCCGAGCCAGGAACGCCAGGAGCTCAAAGACCCTTGGCTTCATCGCGACTTCCCGCCCATCCCGGAGCACGCGGTGGCCGATGAAATCCACCTGGACGCCGCCGACATCGACCACCGTGGAACCCTCGGGCATCGCCGACTGCTCCGCGCGCCGGAAAATCGCTCGAATTCTCGCCGACAGTTCGCGCAGGCTGAATGGT
>JACVXW010000180.1 GCA_015661135.1 Chloroflexota bacterium | reverse complement strand
GCCTCCGCCGTGGTGGAGAGGATGGTCCGGATCGCGCGAGCCTGAAGGTCGGCTCCGAGGCCGGCGCGCGTCGCCTCGGCGAACCAGGCGTCAGGAGGCCGGCGTGGCGTGATCGCGAAACGGCTGAAGCCCTCGAAGCCGACCACGGTCCCGCTGGACAGGGAAAGGATCGGCTGGAAGACCGGCCGCAGGAGGCCCGGGGAGTCCAGCACCCGAGCGAGGAGACGATCCAGGTGCCCCGGGATCTCGGGAGCGTCATCCGCTCTCACGGTGGCTTGTCGTGCCCTCCTGACCCTGAGCCTGATCCCCCGGCTGGTCAAGCATTACTGTACTACAGCTGAACACCTGCAAGCAAGGAGCAGGAACCCGCCGGCACTGGAGTGCGGCGATCCCGCGGGCGCGGGATGGATCCGGGCCCTTAGACGGCCCGGAGAGCCTCCCGGAGGAGGATGGCGGCTCGTTCGTGCTCGCCCGACTCCGTCAGCACATCGGCCCATTCGCCGATGGCGTCGCGGATCAGCCCTGGTCGTGACGTGCTGCGCGCGAGCTCGACTGCCCGCTCGTAGTAAGCCAGTGCTGAAGCCGCCTCGCCCAGCGCTCGATCGGCGCGCGCCAGGGCCAGGAGGGCGCTGACGGTCGCCTTGTCATTGTGTGTCTCCTCAGCCAGGCTCAGCGCGGACGAAGCCAGATCCCGCGAGCCGGCCTGGTCGCCGGCGGCGAGGGCGATCTGTGCCCGCGTCTCGAGCACGTGGGCCAGCCAGCGGCGATCCCTGAGCTTCTCGAATCCGCGCTGGGAGCTCGACGCGAACTCGTCGGCTTTCGAGACGTTGCCGAGCGCCAGGTAGCTCATGGCCAGGTCGTTCTCGAGGGCGGCGCTGCCGAGTTCATAGGCCGTCGCCCGGAACAGTGCGAGGCTTGCGATTCCCGTCCTGATCGCGGCCTCGTAATCGCCCGTTTCGCGATAGCTGTAGGCGAGATCGAACAGAAATGTCCCGCGCCGGTGGTCGTCCAATGCATCGGCGAGACCGCGGACTTCCTCGAGATACGCAAGGGCCACGTCGTGGCGACCGTCTCGGGACGCCGTGCTTGACAGGGCCATGACCAGGCGCAACTCGAAATCCGGTTCCACTCGAAGGCCGCCGCGGACTCGACTCAGGATCTCCCGGAAGATCGACTCGGCCTCCACGGCGTTGCCCATCGCGTACTCGCCGGCGGCCAGCCAGTAGCGCGCCAGGGCGGCGTCGGCCTCGCGCCCGACCGAGGCAAAGATCTGGGCGGCCTCGGCCCCGGCGGCAGCGGCCTCCGCGCCGCGGTCCAGGCCGGCATGCGCCTCCGCCAGCCCGCGCAGGAGCTCGGCGCGGATCTCCCGTGGGGAACCCTGGTCGAGGAGCGCGAGGTAGCCATCCGTGGCTGCCTGCCACCGACCGGAGGCGAGCTCGAGGTCCACCTCCAGGCGGCGCCATGTAGCCGGCTCGTCGTCGAGAAAGCGACTGACGGCGATGCCGAGGCGGCCGGCGAAGAAGTTCAGGGCGGCCATGGACGGCTTGCTGTGGCCGGTCTCGAGGGCGCTCACGTAGGCCTTGGTGTACCTCCCCGCCGCCAGTTCCTGCTGTGTGAGCGATGCAGCGAGACGCGCCCGGCGCAGGCGTTCCCCGATGCGGCGCGCCAACGGGCTGTCGTCAACAACGACGCGGCGCCGGCGCGGAGCCGTGGCGATCGTCGCTTCCGGCCGGCGTTCGTTCGTGGTCACGCGGGGCAGTGTACAGCATGGTTTCTATACCGTTGACGTCGTCTACGAGGTTGCCGACGCCGATGCCGAGGCGGGCCGCGAACAGCCAGAGGGCGCCGAGCGATGGTAGCGCCTGGCCATTCTCCACGGCCGAGACGAACGCCTTGGAGAGTGGGTCTGCCAGCTCCGACTGCGTCATCCCGATCGCCAGACGCCGCTCACGCACCCGGCGCCCGAGCTCCCGGGCGGCCTTGGAACCCGCTCCAGCCTGCAAATGTTTAGCAATACTTGACTTTCCCACCAACGAACCGTACCATCGGGGCGATCGCATGGCCAATGTGACCAAGTCTTGAGCCCCGGATGGGCCCTTTCAGAAAGGGCTCGACATGTTTTCTCGCTTCACGAGTTCGCGGCAGTTCGTCACTTCCTGGATCCTCGGCGTCGTCCTTGCCATGTTGTCGGCGACAGTCGTCCTGGCAGACGGAGGTGGGACGCTCATCCCGCACTGAAACCACCACAACGCTCGTACCCCCCCACCCATGCTGGCCCATCCGGACCAAGACCCCTACGAAGCCCCGACGAAATCGGCGAGGCGCACAAGGCCGTTGTCCAAGGCACTGGCGAACGCCTTGTCGCTCCTCGTCGCCTCGTCTTCGTACCAGAGGCCCTTGATCAGGAGCGTCATCGTGGTGCGGTCGAGGGCGGCGTCCATTCGGCCGACGAGGCGGTCGCCCCACAGGATCGGCAGGTCGTAGTAGCCGAACTTGCGCTTTTCGACCTTGTCGTAGACGCCCCATTTGTAGTCGAAGTCGAAGACGCGGCGGGTGCGCTCACGGTCGTGGATGACGGGGTCCAGCGGCGACAGGAAGGTCACCTCGTCGGTCGTCGTGCTCTCGAGCGGCTTCCAGGCGCGTGGCACACGCCCCGCGGCCAGCGCATCCAGGATCGGCAGGTCAGACGCCAGCGCGACCAATCCATCAAGCTTGACGCCCTCGATCTCGACGTCAACCAGCGAACCCTCGGCCACCTGCCGGCGCTTCCAGGCAGCGGCGTCGCGGGGCGGGAACGGGCGAAGCAGCATGCCCTGGGCCCCGTTGAGCTTGGTCAGCCCGGCGGCCGCGACGGCCTTCATCAGCAGGAATTCGTCGGTCTCGGCGTCTGACGCCTCCCCGAGGAGCGCGGCCGGGGCCACCAGGTCGGAACGGGCGTAGACACGTTCGAACCGTTCTCGGCGCGTGACCATGGCCTCGCCGGTCCGCCACAGGTAGTGGAGTGCCACCGAGCTGTCCTTGCGGCCGCGATAGCTGTTCACCCGCGCCCGATCCGCGATGGCAAAGTCGCGGTTCGCGACCTCGGGCCGCTCATGCAGGATCGCCCGCATCTCCTCGATCGCCGGACCGTGCCCGGCAGCAGCCCACTGGGGCCACCAGCCATCCCGCTCGCGGCGCATGAGCACGCGGTAGAACGGCAGCTCGTCCATCGGTCGGAGCGCCAGCCAGCCGCCCCACTCGAAGAACCGCCGCCGCCGGTAGGCCAGCGCCATCCAGTCGTCCGGCCGGTAGCCGACAACGCGGCCCGCGAGAGCGAGGTCCTGGGCCCGGGCCACGATCGCCAGCGGGTCCAGCTGGACGTTCTCCATGATCCGCATCGCCCGCTCGGTCCCCGCGGGCGTCCGCCAGCGGCGACCCGGCCAGAGCCCCT
>JACVXW010000179.1 GCA_015661135.1 Chloroflexota bacterium | reverse complement strand
CCCCTTGCAGCCCGGGCCGCTGAGAGCATCTGACGTACAGGTCCGCTACCGGCTCGTCTACGGCGACGGGAGCACGCCTTTTTGCAACTACGGGAACAACTGTGACGTCTCCAACAACAACCCGAGCGCCAGCGGTGGCAATGTCGGCTTCTCGACCACGGGCGTCAATCCGTCGCCGCATCTGCCCCTGCCGGCGAACTCGCGGCAGAACGCCGTTGCAATCGAAGTCCGATTGAGAAACGCCTCGGGCGGCGGACTCCCGGCTGCCTGCGGTGGCGCCAGTTTCAACGCGAACTGCCGCTGGTTCTACACCGGCGGGGGCGCGCCCTCGCCGAGCGTCGCACCCACTGACGTTCAGATCTTGGCGTCGCCTGTCCAGCGGGCGTTCCGCGGCAACAGCCTCACGTCGAGCTCGGTGCAATGGCTCCGCCTCAACGCCGACCGGAGTCCGTGCGGCAGCCCTCCCTTGGGCGACACCCCCTACCCTGAGGCAGCCAGCCAGCCGACCAGCGGCAACAGCTGCTTCTACGTGGAGATGGGCCTGAAGGGCGGAATCGCCAAGGACGCGAACGAGCAGCCGACCCTCTTCAACGACGGCATCGGCTCGAGCCAGATGGGCTCACTCGACTGCGACCCGAACATCAACCAAGGCCAGGTCCTCATCATCGGCGTCATCCAGGGCTGCGGGCCCTTTTACGCCAAGAATCCGTTCGACTGGACTCCTTTGTGCCCGCAGCAGAACAGCATCTTCGCGACGCCCAACCCCGGGGCGCCGTGGGACGACGGCCGCTGGCCGCCCCTCCGCTGCATCAAGACGCGGCCGACGGGCTCGATGAACCAGCTCGAGCGAGGCCTCGACGGCCGCCTGTTCGGGAACCAAAACCAGAACTCCTGCCCGGCAACCGGGCCCGGGTTCGTGATGGGACGTAACTACTGGGACAAGGACACCAACAACGGGTACACCGGGACACCCCCTTTGGGCTACCAGGAGCTGCCCGGGCAGAACACCCGCCTCGATCCGAACGATCCGAGGATCGTGACGATCTTCCTCGCGCCGACGGAGGCGTTTGCAGCTAGCGGTCAGGACACGTATCCCATCACCGGCTTCATCGAGGTGTACATCACCGGGTACGGGCGAGTCAACGGCAACACCAACAGCGTCACGCAAATCGATGACCCGTGTCCCGGGAGCACCCCTCCGACCGACCTCGACCTGTCGGGCGGGTCCGCGAGCGGCTACGCCGTGTGGGGCCACATCCTGAACTACGCGCTACCCAATGCGGGCGCGACGGGGAGCGGCGTCCTCTGCAACCCGGGTGGCAGCACGCAGCCGTGCGTTCCCGTCCTGGTCGAATGATCTTCTGTACCAACGCCGAATCATTCATGTAATCCCTCGAACGTGCCGAAATAGGAGCAGCAAGGAGAGGAAGCCATGTCCAATACGTTGACCAGCAAAGTCTCGGGCAGGATGTCGTCCCGCGGGTGGGCAATCGCCCTCGGGATCGGCGCGATCGTGCTCGCCGCGATCCTGCTCGTCGTCTACCTCGACCGCTACCGCGCACGTGTCGGCGGGGAGAACGCCCCGACGCCTGTGCTCGTGGCCAAGCAGTATATCCCTGCGGGCACCCCGGGGAATCTCGTTGCGAGCGGCGCCATGTACGTGCCGACGACACTCCCGCGCAAGGAGGTCGAGGTCGGCGCTATCTCCGATCCTCAGTACCTGGCCGGGCGAGCAGCCTCCGTGGAGATCTTCCCTGGGCACCAGTTCACCGCGACCGACTTCGCCACCACTGACACCGCCTCGGTGGACTCGCAGATCACCGGCGAGCAGCGTGCGATCTCGATCTCGATCGACCAAGTCCACGGCAGCCTTTCGCAGATCCAGGCAGGCGACTCCGTGGACATCTACACCGCCGTCACGGGCGTCGTGAAGCTGTTCCGCCCGAACGTGAAGGTGCTCGCAATTCCGACGATCCCCGGCCCGACCGGCACTGGCAACATGATCCTGCGTCTGGAGACGAAGGACGCGGCAACGTTTGCGTACGCCGCGGACAACACGCAGCTCTGGTTCGTCATCCGGCCGGTCGTGAACTCCAAGCCGACGAAGCCGTCGACGGCGAATGCCGCTACGGTACTGAGGTAAGTCGGAACAACTGATGCCGAGCCGCCCGGTCAAAGCACTCCTCGCCGTCGAGCCTGGCGTCGACGTCGAGAACGTGCAGGACTCGCTGCCCGGCGGCGAGGACTTCAACGTCGTCGCTGTGGTGACCGGCGCCGAGGACGCCTTGCAGTGGCTGCGGAACGGTGTCGCAGACCTGCTTCTCGTCGCCTGCGCCGGCTATTCGGACCGCGCCCTGCTGCTCCTGGACGCCGTGGCCCGCCAGAACCCTGACCTGAACGTCATGGTTCTGGGCCACGGATCGCCCAACGGCTTCCTCAGGCGCGCGTTCGAAGCCGGCGCAGACGACATCGTCATGCTCCCGGCGACTCCGGATCAGATCAGCTTCGAGGTCCACAAGCTGCTTGCCCGGAAGCAGGGCGCCGAGACTCCGGTCTCGAACGAGAACTCCCGCCTCGTCTGCGTCCTCGGCCCGAAGGGCGGCACGGGCAAGACGCTCACATCCACGAATCTCTCCGTCTGCCTCGCGCAGCGCGGCGAGCGCGTGGCGCTCATCGACCTCGATCTCCAGTTCGGCGATGTGGCGCTGTGCCTCGGCCTGCCTCCCGAGAAGACCGTGTACGACCTCGCCCAGTCCCCCGGCGCCCTCGACTTCGTCAAGCTGCAGGACTTCCTCTCCGTCCATTCGTCCGGTGTCCACACGCTCATCGCCCCGCGACGACCGGACCAGGCGAGCGCGGTCGGCGCCGAGCTCCTGCGCGAGATCTACTCGATCCTGCGGGCGAACTACGACTGGGTCATCGTCGATACTCCCCCGGGCTTCACGGCCGAGGTGATCACCTCGATCGACAACTCCACCGAGATCGTCATGGTCGGCATGCTCGATTCGCTCTCCCTGAAGAACACGAAGCTCGGGCTCGAGACGCTCGAGCTCATGAAGTACGACCCCGACAAGATCTTCCTTCTTCTGAACCGAGCCCACTCGAGGGTCGGAATCAGCCAGTCCGACGTCGAGGCCGTCCTCGGACGCACACCGGATGTCTTCATCCCGTCGGATCGTGAGATCCCGCGAACGGTCAACGAGGGAATTCCGATCGTCGTCGCGCGGCCCCAGTCGGAGCCGGCCGAGGCGTTCGGACGTTTGACCGATCTGCTCGCCGGCGATGTCACGGCCGTCGAGGTACCCGTCCCTGCGCTGGCAGGCGCCGACGCCGGCTCCAAGCGCCGGCTCTTCGGAAGAAAGGCATAAGTGCTCCTTCCCGAAAATCATCTCGCGCTCCGGGCGGCTGCAAGGCGTCGCCATGCGTCGTCCTCGGTCGCG
>JACVXW010000178.1 GCA_015661135.1 Chloroflexota bacterium | reverse complement strand
GCGACTGAGGCTTCGCCGCCCATCGGGCGCTTCGATGCCCTATCCGCCGAGCAGGCCGCCGAGCGCCGCCAGACCGCGGTGCACTTCCTCGAACGAGGTCGTGAGCGGGGACAGGCCGATCCGGATCGAGTCCGGGGCACGGAAGTCCGGCAGGACGCCGGCTGCGGCAAGGGCGGTCGTCAGGCGCCGCGCGTCGGGGTGGCGGATCGAGATGTGATTGCCCCGTCGCGCCGCATCCCGCGGTGAGCCGAGCGAGCAGCCCCGCGGCGCCAGCCATGCATCCAGCAGTTCCATCGCATACGAGGTCAGGGCCATGCCCTTGGTCCGGATGCGCTCGATGCCGGCCTCGGCGGAGGTGGCGATCCCGGCCTCGGCGGCCGCGAGCCCGATGATCCCTGGCGTTCCAACGAGCCATCCGGCAATGCCGGCCCGGCGGTCGAAACGTGGGCCCATCTCGAACTGGTCGGACTGGGCGAACCAGCCCTGGATTGGTGGCCGCAGCTCGGACTGGAGATCCCGTCGGACGTACAGGTAGCCGGGCGCGCCGGGCCCGCCGTTCAGGTACTTGTACGTGCAGCCCACGGCGAGGTCGACATCGTTCACTGCCAGGTCCACCGGGACCGCGCCGCCGCTGTGGCAGAGGTCCCAGATCGCGAGGGCACCGGCCGCGCGGGCACGGGCCGTGATGGCCGGCAAGTCCGCGATCGCGGCCGAGCGGTAGTTGACGTGCGAGAGGACGAGCAGGGCGAGGTCGTCATCGAGGACGCGCTCTACCTCGGCGATCGACAGCCCGTGGATCGGGTCGTCGGCGAGCCAGCGAATCTCGAGGCCCCGCTCGGCGGCGAGCCCCTCCACCACGTAGCGGTCCGTGGGGAACTCCTCGGCGCCGATCGCGATCGCGCGGCGGCCCGGGCGGGCATCGAGCGCCGCTGACGCCACTCGGTAGAGGTTGACGGTCGTCGAATCGGTCACGGCAACCTCGCCGGCGCGTGCGCCGAGGACGCCCGTCCCGAGGATGTCGCCCACCCGCAGCGGCAGGTCCAGCCAGTGGTCCCAGCCGCGGATCAGTTCGCCGGCCCAGCAGGCTTCCGCAGCCCGCTTGACCGCCTCGATCGCTGCGAGGGGCGGCCGCCCGAGCGAGTTGCCGTCGAAGTAGACGAGGTCCGGATCCGGCATCGCGAACCGCGCCCGAAACGGCGCCAGCGGATCGGCGGCATCCAGCGCGCGCGCCCGCTCCAGGCTCGTGGGGTCCATCGCTCGCAGTCTATCGGCGCGGGACGCGGAGGCGGCGAGGCCCGCGACCGCCTCACCGCCGCGCCGCAGGGCCGGCCGCGGCCTCGTGCTAACCTCCCACCTGATCGCAGCGAGGGCCGAATGACCAGCATCGTCGACGCGCCGCACTACCTGTTCACCTCGGAGTCGGTGACCGAAGGCCACCCGGACAAGCTTTGCGACCAGGTCAGCGACGCCATCCTCGACGCCATCCTCCGCGACGATCCCGACGCGCGGGTCGCATGCGAGACGGCGACGACCACGGGCACGGTTTATGTCCTCGGCGAGATCACGACATCGACATACGTCGATTTCCAGGCCATCGTCCGGGAGACCGTTCGCGAGATCGGCTACACGGATGCCCGCTACGGCTTCGACTACCGGACCTGCGGCACGATCGTCAGCGTCCACGAGCAGTCGCCCGACATCAAGCGTGGCGTGGACGACGCGTTCGAGACGCGCGGACGGGGCGACGTTCACGACCAGGGGGCCGGCGACCAGGGCATGATGTTCGGCTTCGCGTGCCGCGAGACGCCCGAGCTGATGCCGATGCCGATCGCCCTGGCCCACCGCCTCGCGCGGCGCCTGTCCGAGGTCCGCAAGCAGGGCGTGCTGCCGTACCTGCGGCCCGACGGCAAGACGCAGGTCACGGTCGACTACGAGTTCGGGGTGCCCAAGGCGGTCCGGACGGTCGTGGTGGCGGCCCAGCACGACGACGAGGTCGCGACCGAGCGCCTCCGCGACGATGTCATCGAGGCCGTCATCCACGAAGTCATCCCACGCGAGCTGCGGACCGTCGAGCCGACGATCCACGTCAACCCGACCGGCCGCTTCGTCATCGGCGGGCCCATGGGGGACTCCGGCCTCACCGGCCGGAAGATCATCGTCGATTCCTACGGCGGGATGGCCCGCCACGGCGGTGGCTGCTTTTCCGGCAAGGACCCGTCCAAGGTGGACCGGAGCGCCGCGTACGCCGCCCGCTGGGTGGCCAAGAACGTCGTGGCCGCGGGCCTGGCCGATCGGTTCGAGATCGAGCTGGCCTATGCGATCGGTGTGGCCCGCCCGCTGTCGATCTCGATCGAGACGTTCGGGACGGGCATCCTCCCGGACGAGCGGATCCTCGGCCTCATCGATCAGCACTTCGACCTGCGGCCCGCAGCGATCACGGCCGCCCTGGACCTGCGCCGGCCCATCTACCGGCAGACCGCAGCCTACGGCCACTTCGGCCGGCCGGACCTCGACCTTCCATGGGAGCGGACCGACAAGGCGGCGCTCCTGGCGTCCGAAGCCGGCCTGCCAGAGCCCGCCGCCGACCCGGTCCCGCTCGGAGCCTGACGCTCAGCCGAACGTTGCCGCGGCGGCTTCGACGGCTTGCCGGTCCTGCGCCGAATCCCCGCCGCTGACGCCCACGGCGCCAACGAGCACCGCCCCACGATGGAGCGGCAGACCGCCGGCGAAGATGATGGTCCGGCCGCCCTTGATCGTGTGGTACCCGTAGAACTCGGCACCGGGCTGGACGATCGGCCCGAGGTCGCCAGTCGGCATGCGGTTGACCAGCGCGGTCCACGCCTTGTCCTGGGCAAGGGTGATCGTCACGAGGTCCGCTCCGTCCAGCCGCTCGAAGGCGACGAGCTGGCCGCCCGAATCCACGACGGCGACAGACATCGCGACGCCGATGGCCCGCGCCTCCGCGAGAGCGGCGGCAACCACCGCCCGAGCCGCTGCCAGGGTGAGTCCGGCCGCCTGGGACGCCGTCGGGCCGCGGCCGGAATCGACCAGGTCGATCGACTGATCGGTCATCGAGCGACTCCTCCTGCTGTTGCGGGCGGGCCGGAACGACGGGTCCCGCGCCGATAGATGAGCCAGCCGGTCGCCAGCATGACCAGTGTGAACACGAGGATGACCGTCGCGATGGCGTTGATGTCCGGCTTGACCGGTGGCCGCCGGATGGATGAGAAGACGTAGATCGGGAGCGTCGTCACGTTGCCCTTGACGAATGAGGTGATGACGTACTCGTCGAAGCTGAACGTGAACGACAGCAGGAAGCCCGCCAGGATCGCGGGCGAGAGCTGGGGCAGGGTGATCTGGCGGAACGTCCGCCAGGGCGTCGCGAACAGGTCCGCGGAGGCCTCCACGAGCGTCCGGTCCATGCCCGCGATGCGTGCCCGCACG
>JACVXW010000177.1 GCA_015661135.1 Chloroflexota bacterium | reverse complement strand
CCGCTATCCCCGGTGCCCTCGCCCGTCTGGCGCTTCGCCGCGGCGACGTGCGCTACGACAAGATGCCGCACGCCGGCAGCGCGGTGCCCAGGGGCCGCCCGTGATGCGCAGCCGCCCGCGCGTCGCCGTCGTCTTCACCGGCGGGACCATCTCGATGCGGATCGATCCCGTTGCCGGCGGCAACGTCCCGACCCTGAGCGGTGCCGAGATCATCGCCCGCAGCCCCGGGATGGACGCGATCGCGGACATCGTCCCGATCGACCTCGGCCGCACCCCGGCGAGCCACTTCTCGTTCGCCCAGCTCTTCGCGATCCGCGACGCCATCGTGCGGGCCCAGGAGGATCCGACGATTGACGGCGTCGTCGTGGTCCAGGGCACCGACGTCATCGAGGAGACCGCGTTCTTCTGGGATCTCCTGCTCGACCGGCCCGAGCCGGTCGTCGTGACGGGTGCCCTGCGCTCCGCGTCGGCGCCCAACGACGACGGACCCGCCAATCTGCGGGACGCGGTCCGCTGCGCGGCCCACTCGTCCCTGCGCGAGCAGGGTGTCGTCGTCGTGCTGGCCGGATCGATCGATGCGGCAGATGACGTCACCAAGACCCACGCCACCGCACTCGATACGTTCCAGAGCCGCAATGAAGGCCCGCTCGGCCGAGTCGCGGACGCTGGCGTGGAGCTCGTGCGCCGACGTTCCGGTCGCCGGCACGTCGCGGCGGAGCGCGCCGCCGAGCGCGTCCGCGTCATCACGGCGCACGTCGCGATGGATGGGTCGATGATCGATGCGGCCGTGGAGGCCGGCTCGGACGGCATCGTCGTTGAGGCGACCGGCGCCGGCAACACCGCGGCCACCGTCCTGGAGGCGGCTGTCCGGGCCATGGAGCGGGGCATTCCGGTGGCCTTCACGACCCGCTGCCCGGCCGGATCGGCGAGCGACGGTTACGCCTTTCCGGGCGGCGGTGCGCAATGGGTCCGCGCCGGCGCGATGCGGACTGGCTTCCTGGGTGGCCCCAAGGCCAGGATCGCCCTCGCCCTCGGGATCGGCGGTGGGCTGGCAGACGCCGAGCTGCGAGCCCTGCTTGCCGGGCCGGGCGGGTCCCGCTGATGCCGCTCGATACCCTCGTGTCCGGGCGCATCGCGACCTTCGCCGGAGATGCCGGCTTCGGCTGGGTGGAGGCGATCGGGATCCGCGGAGGCCGGGTCGCGTTCGCCGGCAGCGCGGTGGACCTCGAGACGCGCGCGGATCCGCACACCGTTCGAGTGGAGCTGGAGCCCGGGGAGATCGCCATCCCGGGATTGACCGACGCGCACCTCCACTACGTGGACGCGGCCATTGCCGCCGAGCAGGTTGACCTCACGGACGCCCTGACGATCGACGACGGGCTTGCCTCACTGGCCGCGGCGCACGCGTCCCTGCCACGGAATTCGTGGCTCCTTGGCGCCGGCTGGGATCAGCGGCGCTGGGGCCGGTGGCCCACCTCGGCCGATCTCGACCTGGTCGCCCCGGGACGGCCGGCCGCACTGTGGTCGTTCGACCACCATGCCGTCTGGGCAAGTTCCGCTGCCCTCGCCAGCGCCGGCGTGGATGCGAGCGGCGCCGATCCGGATGGCGGGATCATCCGGCGCGCCGCCGACGGCTCACCGGAAGGGGTGCTCCTCGAAAACGCCTGCCCGCTCGTGATGGGCCGCGTGCCGGCGCCGAGCGAGTCCGAGCTGCGACGACTCCTCGTTGCGATGGGCCGTCGTCTCCTTGCTCTCGGGGTGGTGGGCGTCCACGATCCCGGCAACGTTTCTCCGGACGCCGAGCTGAGCGCGTTCGCCGCCTTCGGGGCAATGGCAGACCACGGCGAGCTCCCGATCAGGGTCCACGCCTGCCTCCGCTCGGAGGCACTGGACCTGGCTGAGGTGCGCCACCTCCACAGCGGCGACACGCTCGGGGAGGATCCGGGGGGCTGGGCCAGGGTCGGCTGGCTGAAGCTTTTTGCGGACGGGACGCTCGGATCGCAGACGGCGGCACTCCTCGAGCCCCGCACCGGCTCGTCCGATCTGGGCGTGTTCCGGATGACGCCCGACGTGTTGGGCAAGCATGCGCAGCGCGCCGCCGCGCTCGGCATCGCCAGCCAGATCCACGCGATCGGAGATGCGGCCGTGCGCGCCTCGCTCGACGCCCTCGAGCCCACCGTGGCCCACGTGCCGCTCATGCCCCGTCTCGAGCACGTCCAGCTGGTTCATCCAGACGATCTCGCTCGCTTCGCCGCTCGTGGCATCGCGGCATCCGTCCAGCCCGTCCACCTCCGTGAGGACGCCGCGACCGCGCGCCGCGACTGGGGCGACCGGGCCGAAGCATGGGGCTACGGCTGGCGGAGCCTCCTCGAGTCCGGCGCGGTCCTCGCATTCGGGACGGACGCGCCGGTGGAGCCGATCGACCCGTGGCCTGGGATCGCCCTCGCCGTACTGCGGCGAGACCCGGGGTGGGGGAGGGACGAGGCGGCGTTCGGGCCGCACGAGGCACTCACGCTCGAACAGGCCCTCCGCGCGGCAACGGTCGGGCCGTCCGTCACGGCCCGGGAGCCGGACCGGGGCCGGCTCGTCCCGGGGGCACGCGCGGATCTCATCGTCCTGCCTGCGGCGCCGGACGAGGGCGGTGAGGACGCCGGGGCCGGCTTCGCGTGGGTACGGCCGCGCCTCGTCATGGTGGACGGCGACGTCGTTTACGAGACCTGATCGGCCGGGTTGCCCGCGAGCCGTCGCAGCGCGTCACTGAACAGCCCGTCCAGGATCCGCGACGTGGACGGGAAGGCATGGATCGTGTCGGCGAGGACGTCGATCGGGACGCGAGCTTTGATGGCAAGCACGCACTCGTGGATGGCCGCCGAGGCGTCGAGACAGGCCATCGCGGCGCCGACGAGGGTCCCCGACCGGCGGTCCACGAGGATCGAGACGTGGCCGGTCGTCGCCTCGACGCCGTATCCCCGTGCCGATTTCGCGAAGTCGGCCACGAGCTCGAAGCAGTCGAGGCCCGCGCTCGCCGCCTGCTCCGGCGTCAGGCCGACGAACGCGGCCTCCGGCTCCATGTATGTGGCCCGGGGGAGTGCCCGGTAGTCGGGGGTCACGTCGTCACCGAGCGCCATTCGCACGGCCATCTCGCCCTGGTAGTGGGCCTGGTGGGTGTGCAGCTCCGGCCCGGCCGGATCGCCGATCGCCCACAGGCCGTCGGCGAGGCGCAGCCGGCCGTCCCGCGGGAACGCTGTCCGCCCGGTGGCATCCATGCCGTAGGCCTCCAGCCCGAGGTCGTCGAGCAGGAGATCGCGGCCGACCGCGAGGAGGATCGCATGCCCCTCGGCAGTTGAACCGTCCGAGAGGTCAAGGCGATGGGCGCCATCCCTGCCGCCCGCTGCGACGGCGGCCGTGGCGCGGACGTTGAGCCGAACGTCGACGCCGTCGGCTGCCAGCGTTT
>JACVXW010000004.1 GCA_015661135.1 Chloroflexota bacterium | reverse complement strand
TCGAGCCGGCCATGGCGGCCGGCACGCAAATCGGAGCGTTCCACCCGCTCGTTGCCTTCGCCGATTTGGAACTGGCGGTCACAGCGTTGCGCGGGGCGACCGTGGCGATCGAGGGCGACGATCAGCTCGCCTCACTCCTGCTCCGGATGGCCGAGGCGATCGGCGCCCACGGCGTCCGCCTCGCGCCGGGGACGAAGGCCGCCTACCACGCCGCGGCGGTACTTGCCGCCGGCGGCTTCGTGGCCCTGCTCGACGCGATCGCGGAGCTCGGCCGGGTCGCCGGACTGGACGAAGCGGGCTCGCTCGCCATCTACGGCCGGTTGTCCGAGCAGACCCTCGCCAACGCAAGGTCCCTGGGTATTGCCCGTGCCCTGACCGGCCCGATGACCCGCGGCGATGTGGGCACGCTGGAGCGCCACCTGGCGACACTTCGCGCCTACGCCCCCGCCGTCCTCGAGCTGTACAGCGCCGCAGCGGAGCGGGAGGTCGCCCTCGCCGTCGGGCGTGGCGTGCTGGCACCGGAGGTTGCAGCGACGATGCGCGCTTCCCTTGCACGAGGGGGCTGAGGCGCTACCATACCGACGATGGAGCACAGCATCGCCGCGAAGTACGCAGCACGCCCCGCGGCCCGGTTCCCCCAGCCGTCCTTCCGGGTCCGCGAGCGCCGCCTCGGGCTGCGTTCGGCGATCGCCTTTCGGGCCGCGGCCGGCCGGACGACGGTCCTCCGGAACACCCAGTCGTCGCAGCTCGCCCAGCTGCGCGACCGATCGCGGTTCATCAAGCCGACCCAGCCTCGTCGGCCGGCGAACGGGCGCCTGCGCTCCGCCTCGATGACCTGGTCGCGCTCCGTTCCGGCGGGACGCCCGAGCCCGGCCGCGGCGCTGTGGCGCGCCTGAGGGCTGCGACCGCCACTTCCGCCGGCGGGGTCGTTGTCCGTTTTGAAGGGGGTCGGCCGGCGCTGGTCGTCGGGTTGCGGCGTCGCGACGGTGACCGCCACGGAGGGACGTGGACGCTGCCCAAGGGCACGCCGAACCCTGGCGAAACGATTGAAGAGACGGCGATCCGCGAAGTCGAGGAGGAGACCGGCCTGCGTGTCAGGATCACGGCACCGCTCACCTCCATCGAGTACTCGTTCGTCCAGGGCGGCACGCGGATCCAGAAGACGGTCCACTACTTCCTGATGGAAGCGACCGGTGGCGACCTCCGCCGCCACGATCGGGAATTCGAGCGGGTGCGGTGGGTGCGGTTCGAGGACGCCCGCAGCCTCCTGACCTTCGACACCGAGCGCTCGCTCGTCGAGACGGCCGGCGCGGAACTCCGGCGACGCGAAGGCGCCGTCGCGGATGTCGCCGCGTCCGCCGCGCCCGCTGCGGCTGGTGGGCTCACGCCCGAAGTGTCGGCCGGGTGACCGAGGCTGCCGCGGAACCGCTGCACGAGACGGCCCTCGTGGATCTCCATCGGTCGCTCGGTGCCAGGCTGATCGAGTTCGGCGGCTGGCTGATGCCGGTCCAGTACAGCGGCATCCTGGACGAGCACCGGGCCGTTCGGCAACGAGCGGGGCTCTTCGACCTGTCGCACATGGGCGAACTCTTCGTCGAGGGCCCGGGGGCGGGCGACGCCCTGGCCGCGGCCCTCGTCTCGGACCCGAGGAAGCTGACCATCGGCCGGGCCCAGTATTCGATGATCTGCGCCGACGACGGCGGGATCGTCGACGACCTGATCGTGTATCGCCTCGGCGTCGAGCGGTTCCTCGTCGTGGCGAACGCGGGCAATGCCGCCGTGGTCTCGGATGCATTGACCGAGCGGATCGCCGGCTGGGACGCCCTGCTTGACGATCGGTCGCTGGCGACTTCGCTCGTGGCCATCCAGGGTCCGGCGGCAGCCGCAATCCTGGCGACGCTGACCGATGTCGACCTCCGTTCACTCCGGTACTACGCGATCGCCGAGGGGATGGTCGGCGGCGTGCCGTCGCTCGTGGCGCGGACGGGGTATACGGGCGAGGACGGTTTCGAAGTGTTCACGGACTGGGGCCGCGGGCCAGAGGTCTGGGCGGCCCTCGCATCTGCCGGGTCGGCTGCCGGCGCGCTTCCGTGTGGTCTCGGAGCCCGCGACACGCTTCGCCTGGAGGCCGGAATGCCGCTCTACGGCAATGAACTGGACCGGGGGACGAATCCGTATGAGGCGGGGCTCGGGCGGGTGGTGAAGCTCGAGAAGCCGGGCGACTTCGTGGGTCGCGAAGCGCTCGAGCGCGCGACGCGTGAGGGGATCTCCAGGCGGCTCGTCGGGCTCACGGTGACCGGCCGCGGAATCGCCCGCCACGGGTATCCCGTCCGCAGCCACGCCGGGGGCATCGGCGTCGTGACCAGCGGAACGCAGTCGCCCACGCTGGGCCGGGCCATCGCGATGGCCTACGTCAATCCGGCCGATGGCGAACCGGGTACGATCCTCGAAGTCGAGGTTCGCGATCAGGGCGTCGCCGCGGAGGTCGTGGCAATGCCGTTCTACCGGCGCCCGGGGGGCTGACCACAGGGAGGAACCAGAGGCGATGGTCCCGACGGATCTGCGTTATACCCGGGACCACGAATGGGTCCGCATCGACGGCGATTCGGCAACCGTCGGCGTCACCGCGTTCGCCGCGGAACAGCTCGGCGACGTCGTTTTCGTCGAGCTCCCCGAGGCCGGTCGGGTTCTGGTCCGGCAGGCCGTGTTCGGGGTCGTGGAATCGGTCAAGGCCGTGAGTGACCTGTTCGCGCCCATCGCCGGTGCCGTCGAGGCTTCCAACGACGCCCTCGCGGGCGCGCCGGAGCTCGTCAACGCGGATCCCTACGGCATCGGATGGATGATCAAACTGCGCATCTCGGACGCCGCGGAGCTGGCCGATCTCCTGGACCCGGCCACGTACGAGAAACTCATCGCCCAGGCCTGACAGGAAGCCCGCCTCGGTGATCGAGCCGCCGGTGGCACAGCCGTGGAGGACCGAGTCCGGGCTCTCCCGGGTTGACACGTCCCGGGTGGTCTGCCCATAGTACCGGCAGCGCAGAAGGCCGCTGCTCACCCGTGCCCGTCGCTTCCCGTGTCCACCACCGTCGGTGCGATCCGGGTGCGCGGCACGGAGCGGCCGATCTGACGAGTGGAAGAATGGCGTTCGACGCCCGCCAGGGCGATCCACGCCCAGTTGGAGGAGCATTGATGCGGAAGCCCATGATGGCTCTGCTCGCGACCACGGCGATCGTGTTCGCGGCGTGCGGAGGCGCGGCGACCCAGTCGCCAGCGCAGAGCACGGAGCCCGTGATCACACCCGCGCCGACCCCGACCCCGGAGACGGTCGACCTCACGACCTCGACCTACTCGACGCGCGTCGAGGCGGGCACGGACGGCGGCCAGATCATCATCGGAGACTGGCAGGAAGCCAACCAGTTCAACCCGTTCTATTCGAGCCAGGTGACCGAGGCGAACGTCCTGTCGGCGGTCTGGGATTCCGTTAGTGGTCTGACGGACGACTTCCGGTACTCATCGGGCCAGGCGGTCGAGGTCCCGACCATCGACAACGGCGGCGTGAAGGTTCCCGGCGACGGTGGCGACGCGATGACCGTCACCTGGACGCTCAGGGACGACCTGAAGTGGTCCGATGGCGAGCCCCTTACGTGCGACGACTACAAGTACGCGTGGGAGTGGGTGCTCGATCCCGAGAACGTCGGTGTCCTCACCTCCGGCTTCGACCTGATCACCGCCTACGACTGTCCGTCGGACACGACCATGGTCGCCCACTTCAAGGAGATCTTCTCCTCATACATCACGCTCCAGATCGGGCCGCTGCCGAGGCACTACCTCGAAGCCATCCCGATGGCGGACCAGATCCAGGGCGCCGGCTTCCGGGCCGACGAGGTCGCAAACCTGCCGGTTCCGGGCCCGTTCAAGTTCGAGTCCGTGACGCCGGGCGCGGAGGTCAGGCTCGTTCGTAATCCATTCTGGAAGAACTCCCTGACAGGGAATCCCGCTCATCTCGACACCCTGATCTTCAAGTGGTACGGCGATGCGGATGCCATGATCGCCGGCTTCGCCGCCGGTGAGGTGGACTTCGCCACGGACCTCCAGGATTCGGACATTCCGAAGCTGGACGCCCAGGGCCTCACCGCCAACACGAGCGCCATCCCGGCCCTCCTGTACGAGTTCCTGCGCCCGAACTGGTCCGCCGGACCGATGGACGCGGCGACCGGCACGGGCGGCTGCTCGCGCAACCCTGTCGTCCAGGATCGCGGCACCGGCTGCCCGGTCTCGGACGTGGCATTCCGCGCCGCGCTCCCGTTCGCGATCGACAAGAACGAGATCAACTCGCGGCTCCTGGGCGGCACCGTCCAGATCGCCAACACGAACATCTCGCCCTCCGCCTGGTTCTTCGCGGACCAGACCCCGGCGACGTTCGACCCGGAAAAGGCCAAGGAGATCCTCGAGGCCGGTGGCTGGGTCGACAGTGATGGCGACGGCATCCGGGAGAAGGACGGCCTTCGCGCCAAGATCGAGCTGTGCACGACCCTCCGGCAGGTCCGGATCGATACGCAGGCCCTGCTCGCCGACTGGCTGAAGGACGTCGGGATCGAGGCGATCCCGAACCCGGTGTCCGCGGCGGACATCTTCGCCGACTACAACGAGAGCACGATTGACACGCCGTGCGCGCTCTCTCGCAGCAACTTCGACATCGCCGAGCATGCGTTCAGCTCGTCGATCGATCCCTACCAGGGCTACTACAGCTACGACAGCAGCCAGTTCGAGCCGAACGGCGGAAACGACGCCCAGGTCGTCGATCCGGCGATCGACGCGGCGTGGGCCACCGTTAGGGGCACCGTCGACTTCGTCGCGATCAAGCACGCCCTGGCGGACTTCCAGCAGGTGTATGTGGAGAAGACCGTCGAGGTCCCGCTCTACTACCGCAAGAACGTGGAACTCTTCAGCCCGCGGCTGGGGAACTTCTTCGCCAATGGCACGCAGGCGGGTCCGACCTGGAACGCCGGCGACTGGTACGTGAAGGGCTGATCGCTCCGCGATCCGAACCCCGTTCGTAAGCCCTCGGGGCGCCCGTCTCAGACGGGCGCCCCGAGTTCTTCCCTCGCCCCGCCACCCGGCGGCGGCTCCTCAGGCGCGAGCTCACCGAGGACCCATATGACGAAGTACGTGATCCGACGGCTCCTCCAGGCCATCCCGGTCGTCATCGGGATCACGATCGTCACGTACGCACTCATGCTCGCGGCCCCCGGGGGACCCGCCCAGAAGTTCGCCAACAACCCGCGGATGACCCCGGCGGCCAAGGAGAAGTTCCTGAAGGCGTGGGGCCTGCGCGAGCCGATCCCCGTCCAGTACGGCCGCTGGATGGGCCTCCTGAATCCGGACGAGGACGGCATCGCTGCGTTCCTCGGACCGAGCGGTTGGCCAAACTTCCTGCCGACGGGCATCTCCGGCGCCGACAACGGCATCCTCCACGGCGACTTTGGCTACTCGATCGACTCCGGGGAACCGGTCGGCTCGCGGATTGCGCGGGCGGCCCTCCCGACGGTGATCCTCGCCGGTTTTGCCCTCTTCTTCTGGCTCCTGATCGCGATCCTCATGGGGGTCTTCGCGGCGATCAAGCGCTATTCCTTCTTCGACCAAGCCGCGACGGTCTTTGCCTATGTGGGCTTCGCCATGCCCACGTTCTGGCTGGGCCTCATGCTGATCTTCCTGTTCGGGGTGAACCTGAAGTGGTTGCCCGTCAGCGGAATGACCGAGACGCGCCTGTCGCCGCCGTTCGGGAGCGACGCCTACTGGACCTACTTCGGCACGACCCCGCTCACGGCGCTCCAGGACATCGGCAAGCACCTGATCCTGCCGGTGGTCACGCTGGTCGTGGTCAACATCGCCGGGGACTCGCGGTTCGTGCGGGCGAGCATGCTCGAGACCCTCGGCCAGGACTACGTGCGGACGGCGAAGGCGAAGGGCCTCCCGAACCGGGTCGTCTACTTCCGCCACGCGCTCCGGAACGCCCTCCTCCCGGTCGTCACGAACATCGGCCTGGAGATCCCATTCCTGTTCACGGGCGCGATCGTGACCGAGTCCATCTTCTCGTGGCCGGGCATCGGCAAGCTGACGATCGACGGCATTCGCAACTTCGACTACACGATTCTCATGGGGGTGCTCATGATCACCTCCACGATCGTCGTCATGGCGAACCTGCTGGCCGACATCGCCTATGCGTTCGTCGATCCGCGGATCAAGTACTAAGGGAGCGCTGCGATGGCACAGGTCCCCGGACCGGCGGCGCTCCCAGTGAATCCCGGCGCGTCCGGCCCCGATGAGGGTGGCGCAACCGACTACGAGGTCAACCTCAAGTCGCTCACCCAGTTCGAGCTCGTCTGGCGGAAGTTCCGGCGCCATCGCTTGGCTATGGTCGGGCTCGGACTGCTCATCACGATGTTCGCGGCGGCGATCGTCGGCCCGATCTTCCTGCCCTTCACCGTCGACGACATCCCGGACGCGGCCACGAAGGCCTACGAGGGCCTTCCGCCGTTCTGTACGAACTACCTCGCCACCTCCCTGCCGCATACCTGCGCCAGCTACGGCCTGACGCATCCCTTCGGGACGACTGGCGGGCTCCAATGGGACGTCTTCACGCTCGTCCTGAACGGGGCCCGCACTTCGTTGCTCATCGGGTTCAGCAGCATGGCGATCGGCGTGGTCCTCGGGACGATCGTCGGCGCGATCGCCGGGTACATCGGCGGCTTCCTTGACAACGTGCTCATGCGGATCGTGGACGTCATGCTCAGCCTGCCGCTCCTGTTCGTGATCCTGGTCGTCTCGCGCTTCTTCAAGGACCAGCGGGACAACGTCTGGCAGATCATCCTGATCTTCGGAGTCTTCAGCTGGATGGGGGTCAGCCGGCTCGTCCGGAGCCTGTTCCTGTCCATCCGCGAGCGCGAGTTCGTCGAGGCCGCCAGGGCAGTTGGCGTCCGCGACCGGCGGATCATCTTCCGGCACATCCTGCCAAATGCCCTGTCGCCGATCGTCGTCGCCGCTTCGCTGATCGTCGCCGGCAACATCATCGGCGAGGCGTTCATCAGCTTCCTTGGCTTCGGGGTCAACCCATATACGCCGACGTGGGGCAACATCCTGTCGAACTCGCTGACGTACCTGCTCGTGGGCAACTGGTGGTGGCCGGCGTTCCCGGGACTCGCGATCATCGTCACGGTGCTGGCCGTCAACTTCGTTGGTGATGGCCTGCGCGACGCCTTCGACCCGAGGACGCGCGCATGACCGAGGTGCTCGCCGCCCCGGGGCCGGTTGGCGCCCCGCCGGACCGGGACGTCCTGCTGGAAGTCCGGAGCCTCAGGACGTACTTCAAGGTCCTCGACGGGATCGTTCCCGCGGTGGACGACATCTCGTTCTCGCTCAAGCGAGGGCAGACGCTCGGGATCGTCGGGGAATCCGGCTCCGGCAAGAGCGTCACGGCCCTCACGATCATGCGGCTGCTGGATATCCCGCCGGCCAGCATCGGGGACGGCAGCGAGGTCTGGTTCGACGGGCGCGAGATCCTGTCGATGCCGCTCGACGAGATGCGCAAGATCCGCGGCAACGACGCCGCGATGATCTTCCAGGAGCCCCTGACCAGCCTGAACCCGGTGTTCACCATTGGTGACCAGATTGCCGAGCAGGTGGAACTCCACCTGAAGATCAAGAAGCGGGCGGCCATGGATCGCGCGATCGAGAGCCTCCAGCTCGTCGGGATCCCGAGTCCAGAGCGTCGAGTCAAGCAGTATCCGCACGAAATGTCCGGCGGCATGCGCCAGCGGGTGATGATCGCGATGGCGCTCTCGTGCGAGCCCAAGCTGCTCATCGCCGACGAACCGACGACCGCGCTCGACGTGACCATCCAGGCCCAGATCCTGGAGCTGCTCAAGTCGATCCAGCAGCGGACCGGCTCGGCGCTCCTGCTGATCACCCACGACCTCGGCGTCGTCGCGGAGATGGTCGACAACGTCATCGTCATGTACACGGGGCAGATCGTGGAGCAGGGGACGGTCCACGAGGTCCTGCTCGAACCCCGCGATCCGTACACGATGGGCCTGCTCGAGTCCATTCCGTCGGTCGAGAAGCGCGGCGGACGCCTGTCGGCGATCAAGGGCGTCGTTCCCTCGCCGTTCAACCTGCCGCCCGCCTGCCGGTTCGAGCCGCGTTGCCCGTATGCCTGGGATCGCTGTCGGACCGTCCCCCCAGACCTCAATCGGGTCGGGTCCGGCGGGCACCTCGCCCGCTGCCATCTGCATACCTCCGAGGGTGCGGGCCGCCTGCCGGACGCGCTGCAGCGCCACCGGACGGCACTCAACCTCGGGCGAACCCTCCCGACCGGAGGCCACTGATGGAGGCCCGCGAAGCCCGCATGGATTCAGCCTTCGACCACGGTCTCGCTGTTCCGCAGGTCCGCGGCAAGCTCCGGAGACGCCTCGTCCCGGGGCTCCTGCGGGCGAGAGCCATCCTGTACGGGATACTCGCGATCATCCTGGTCATCGCGTTCACCCTCGCGGTCTCGGTTGTCTTCCTTCGGATCAAGGGTGCCGGAGACCTGCTCATCACGCTCTGGCCGGCCTATGCGTTCGTGCTCGCCGGCTATCTTGCGACCCGTGGTTTCAAGGACCGCAAGCTCTGGGCGTTCGGGCTCGCCATGACCGTCGGGGTGTTGCTGGCCGGCCTGGGCGTCGCGCTCGTCCTCGGCGTGATGGGCGTGTCCGGCGGCGATGGCAACAAGGCGTTCGCCGTCGTGCTGCTCGGGCTGATCTTCGTCGGGTTCGGGCTGCCGCTCACCTGGTCGCTGACGGGGAGTCGCCGGTGGTTCACGGAGCTTCGCGGCGCCGAGGGACCAGCAATCAGGACCGCCGACGTCCTCGAGCAGGAAGTCACGGTCGCGGACCTCGTGATCCACCCGGGGGCCGTCCCGGCCGTTGCGATGACCGTCGCGCCGACCGTTGCGATGACCGAAGGGGAGCGGCACGGGAACGTGGATCCGCTCGTTTCGGTTCGCGGGCTCAAGAAGCACTTCCCGATCGTCGGCGGCCTGCTCCGCCGCCAGATCGGCACGATCTACGCCGTGGATGGCGTGGATTTCGACATCTACCCGGGCGAGGTCTTCAGCCTCGTCGGCGAATCCGGCTGCGGCAAGACGACCCTCGGGCGCACCCTTCTCCAGCTCACGCCACCCACGGACGGCCGGGTCGTGTTCAACGGCCTCGAGCTCGAGGACGTGGACCCGGACGACATGCGGCCCCTCCGCCGGAAAATGCAGATCATCTTCCAGGACCCATTCGGGTCCCTGAACCCGCGGATGCCCGTCTCGGACATCATCGGCGAGGGCCTGTTCGCCCAGGGAATCACGAATCGTGCCGAGCGCGACAAACGGGTGGAGGATTCGCTCGAGATCGTCGGCCTCCGGCGTGACTACACGCGTCGCTTCCCGCACGAGTTCTCGGGTGGGCAGCGCCAGCGGATTGGCGTCGCCCGCGCCCTCGCGCTGAACCCTGACTTCGTCGTCTGCGACGAGCCGGTTTCGGCGCTCGACGTCTCCATCCAGAGCCAGGTCCTCAACCTTCTCCTGGACTTGAAGCGGGACCTGAACCTGACGTACCTGTTCATCAGCCACAACCTGTCGGTCGTCGAGTACTTCAGCGACCGGATCGGGGTCATGTACCTCGGCAAGATCGCCGAAGAGGGCACCGTGGAGGAGCTGTACCGGAACCCGCGCCACCCGTACACCGTGGCGCTCCTGTCGGCGATCCCGGATCCTGACCCCCGCAAGCGCCGCAAGCGCCTCGTCCTCAAGGGGGACGTCCCGTCGCCTGCCGCGCCACCGTCGGGCTGCCGTTTCCACACCCGCTGCTGGCTGCGCGAGCGCCTGGGCAACCCGGAGCAGTGTTCCACGGTGGAACCGGTGCTCAGGGTGCTGGACGACACCGGCCACCGAGCTGCGTGCCACTTCGCCGAGGAGATCAACGAGGCGGTCGTCCAGGAGACCGCGGCCACGCAGTCCGTCCTGGAGACGGCCGTCGCCGGGTGACGGCTCGCTGGTCTCGCCTCGCGGCAGCACTCCTGGTCTTCCTATCGGTCGCCACCCTCGCTGCCGC
Organism: Chloroflexota bacterium; assembly: GCA_015661135.1. Taxonomy (GTDB): domain Bacteria; phylum Chloroflexota; class Limnocylindria; order Limnocylindrales; family CSP1-4; genus UBA5189. The sequence continues at coordinate 7,322 of JACVXW010000004.1, read as the reverse complement.
GTGCTCGACTGAACGGCCACCCACGCCGGCCCCGGGTGATTCCGCGAGCCCAACGGCGTCCGGCAGTCTGAGGCCGAAGCCCACGCGGTGGCCGACGATGACCGTGGAGGCCTCGATCGCCCTTGGGGCAGCGGACAACGACTTCACTCCGATGGCCGTCGACGTGGTCTCGGCCGTCGGTTCCGAGGATCCCCAGCGGATCCTGACCGTCCTGAACTCGGCCCTGACGTTCCTGACGGAGAACCAGAAGAACATTCCGCGGCTTCAGGAATACGCATTCACGGCGCCGGTCGGAAACCGTCTGGCGGATGCCTACGCGATGATGATCGACGGCGCGACCCGAGCCCGCGACGGACTGCTGGCCGGCGACGGAGCGGCCCTCGAGGCCGGGTTGACCACCTTCTTCGACGGCAACAAGGCCTACGTGGCGATCAGCCCGGACCTTGGCGACCTGGCGGACCAGGCCTTCTTCATGAAGCGCCAGCTTCTCCGCTGACGGCTCCGCCCTGCGCGCCTCCCGGCCTCGCGAAGTGGCATGCGGAAAGGTGCTCGCCTGCCCAGACTTTGCCGTGGCGGATCAGGGCGGGCTGCTCGGCGGCGCAGATATCGGGATTGCCGAGCTGCTCGCGCAGCGGGCAGCGCGGATGGAAACGACAGCCTGACGGGGGATTGAGCGGAGACGGCACGTCACCGGCCAGGATGACCCGGGTCCGCCGGAGCGCCGGATCGGGGATCGGGATGGCCGACATCAGCGCCTGCGTATAGGGGTGCTGCGGATCCGTGAAGCAGGCGTGCCGATCGGCGAGCTCCGCGATCCGCCCGAGGTACATGACCGCCACCCGGTCGCTGATGTGCTCGACCACGCCCATGTTGTGGGCCACGAAGACATACGTCAGCCCGAGCTCGCCCTGCAGTTGCTTCAGGAGGTTGAGAACCTGCGCCTGGATCGACACGTCGAGCGCCGAAACCGGCTCGTCGCACACCAGCAACTCGGGCTCGAGGACCAGCGCCCGGGCGATCCCGATCCGTTGCCGCTGGCCACCCGAGAACTCGTGCGGGTACCTTCGCGCGTGGTACGGCGCGAGGCCCACCAGGTCCATCATCCGGCGCACTTTCTCGCGCCGCTCCGACGGCGTTCCCAGGCCGTGGATCCGGAGCCCGTCGCCGATGCTGTCGCCGATCGGCGTCCGCGGGTCCAGCGAGGCGAATGGATCCTGGAAGATGATCTGCATCCGCCGGCGGTACGGCTTGAGGGCGCGGCCGTGGAGTGCCGTGATGTCGACGCCATCGAACCGGATGGTTCCGCCGGTCGGCTCGAGCAGGCGCAGCAGTAGCCGCCCCACCGTCGTCTTGCCGCAGCCGGACTCGCCGACCAGGCCGAGCGTCTCGCCCTTTCGGATCTCGAAGCTGACGCCGTCGACGGCACGGACCTGGGCCGTCGTCCGCTGGAGGATGCCGCTCTTCACCGGGAAGTGCTTGACCAGGCCGTCGACCTCGACGAGCGGAATCGCGTTGGTCGTCACGCCTCGGCGCTCCCCGCCGCGGCGGTCGTTCGAGGCGCCCAGTCAGCCGGTCGAGGAATTGGCTGTCCGCCTTCGTCGTGATAGAGCCAGCAGCGGACGTCGTGGCCGTCGCCCGACGCCCGCAGCTCAGGGTGGCGCTCGAGGGCGAGGTCGTTGCCCTCCGCGACCCGCGACTCGCAGCGCGGCGCGAACCGGCAGCCGGGCGGCAGGTCGATGAGGTTCGGGACATTGCCAGGGATAACCTCGAGCTGCTCACGGAGCCGACCGAGGACGGGGATGGAGCCGATGAGCCCGCGCGTGTACGGATGGCAGGGCTGGGCGAACAGGGTGTCGACGGCCGCCTGCTCGACGATCTCGCCGGCGTACATGACCGCGACGCGGTCGCACATCTCGGCCACGACGCCGAGGTCGTGAGTAATGAAGATGACGGCCGTGCCCGTCTCCTCGCGGAGGTGCCGGATGAGGTCGAGGATCTGGGCCTGGATCGTGACGTCCAGCGCCGTCGTCGGCTCGTCGGCGATGAGCAGCTCCGGCTCGCAGGCGAGGGCCATCGCGATCATCACCCGCTGGGCCATGCCGCCGGACATCTCGTGCGGGAAGTTCCGGAGCCGCCGCTCAGGATCCGGGATGCCGACCATCCGGAGCAGCTCCAGGGCGCGGTCCCGGGCCGGCCCGCGCTTCATCCCCCGATGGAGCTCGAGGACCTCGGCGATCTGGCGGCCAACGTCCCAGACCGGATTGAGCGACGAGGTGGGCTGCTGGAAGATCATGCTGATCCGCTCGCCGCGGATCCTGCGCATCGCCTCCGACGGCAGCTTCAGGAGGTCCTGGCCGTCGAACAGGATCTCGCCCGACTCGACTCGCCCTGGCTTGGCCACGAGCCGCATGATCGACAGGGAGGTCACGCTCTTGCCGCAGCCGGATTCGCCGACGAGTCCCATGATCTCGCCGCGATCCACGTGGAAGTCGATGCCGTCTACGGCGCGCACGACCCCGTCGCGGGTGTGGAATGTCGTGTGCAGGCCCTTGACCTCGAGCAGCGGACGTTCGCCGCGCGGTCGCGGAGCTCGACGGGCCGAGACGGGCACGATCTCCTCGATCATCGGTTCAGCCGTGGGTCGAGGGCATCACGCAGGCCGTCGCCGAGGAGATTGAACCCGAGCACCGTGAGGGCGAGCGCGATGCCGGGGAAGAGCACGAGGTGGGGCGCCGAGAACATCGAGTTGCGCGCCTGCCCGATCATCGACCCCCACTCGGCGAGCGGCGGCTGGGCGCCGAGACCGAGGAACGAAAGCGCTGCGACGTCGAGGACCGCGCCGGCGATCCCGAGCGTGCCCTGGACGATCAGCGGCGTGAGGGCATTGGGCAGGATCCTCCGGACGAGGAGGCCGGTCGACGACTCGCCGAGCGCCCTCGAGGCGGTGACGAAGTCGCGCTCCCGGATCGATAGGACCGACGCCCGCATGATCCGGGCGTAGATGGGGATGGCCACGATCCCGATGGCCAGCTGGGCGTTGATCAGGCTGGTCCCGAGGACGACGACGATGGCGATCGAGAGCAGGAGCGCCGGGAACGCCAGGAGGACGTCCATGACCCGCATGAACAGGTTGTCGACGGCGCCACCAAGGAAGCCCGAGACCGCCCCGATCGTCGTGCCGAGGACGATCGCGAAGCCAACGGTCACGAGTCCGATCTGGAGCGAGACCCGGGTCCCGAAAACGACGCGGCTGAAGACGTCCCGGATGTTCTGGTCGATCCCGAAGTAGTGCTCGGGTCGCTCGGCGGCGCAGCCGAGGGCGTGGATGCACGGCGCGGCGAGCTTCTTCGCGCCCTTCTCGACGTCGAGCAGAACCGTCGTCGGGTCGAAGGTCGCGATCTGCTCCGCCAGGACGGCCACGACGATGAAGAACCCGATGATCGTCAGGCCCACGATGGCGTTGCGCTGGTGGAGGATGTTGCCGAGGGTGTCCCCCCAGAGCGACGCCGGACGCGCGGACCCGGACTGGACTGCGGCGGGTGCCGCCCTCTTGTCTGTCGGCATCGTCATCGCAGCCGGACCCGGGGGTCGAGGAAGGCATACGACGTGTCGACGATCAGGTTGATCACCACGAAGCCGATGGCGATCACGAGGGTGAAGCCCTGGATGACCGCGTAGTCGCTGGACAGGATCGCCTCCGTGACGGCCCGGCCGACGCCGGCGAGGTTAAAGATCGTCTCGGTCAGGACCGCGCCGCCGAAGAGTGTCCCGAGCTGCAGGCCGATGACCGTCACGACCGGCAGCAGGGCGTTCCGGAAGCCGTGGCGGATGACAACGTGGCGATCGCGCAGGCCCTTGGCACGGGCCGTCCGGATGTAGTCGAGGCCAAGCTCGTCGAGCAGGGCCGAACGGGTCATCCGGGCGATGATCGCCAACGGAATCGTCCCGAGCGCCACCGCGGGCAGGATGAGATGGCGAAGCGCGTCACCGAGGAGCTGCCCGTTGAGCGTCAGGAGCCCATTCAGGGTGTTCATGTTCGAGACGAAGTCGACGATCACCCGGGGTGGACCACCCAGGCCCTGGATGCCCCACGCCTCCGCCAGCGGGACCACGGTCGTGCCCGCGGTGAGCCGGCCCGATGGCGGCAGCGAGAACGGCGTGTCCTTGAGGACGACGGCAAAGGTGAAGGCGAACAGCAGCCCGAGGACGAAGACCGGCGTCGACACCCCGATATTCGCTCCCATCATCGTCACCACGTCGACGATCGAATTCCGGCGATAGGCCGAGATGATGCCGAGCGGGATCCCGACGAGGATCGCCAGCAGGAGGGCCAGGAGGCCGAGTTCGACTGTCGTCGGGAGGCGCTGGAGGAGGAGCGTCGTGACCGGCTGGCCGAATTTCACCGAATCGCCGAAGTCACCGGTCGCCACCTCCCCGAGATAGCGCACGAACTGGTTGTCGACCAGGGTCGCGGGGACCTCGCCGAGCCGGACCTCGATGTGGCTCTCGACCCGGAAGAGACCGGGGATGATGGCCTTGTCGAGGCCGCGCCGGGCCGCATAGACGGCACAGACTTCCGGGTTCGCCCGCTCGCCCAGGGCGGCGACGCAGGGGTCCCCGGGGACGATTCGGGCCAGGGCGAACACGATGAAGACGATCCCGAACAGGACCGGGATGCTGAGCAGGAGCCGACGGATGATGAAGCGGATCATCGAGGCAGGCGCCCCACGGGCGGGTTCGGGATGTGAAGAGAGGGCGCCACGTGGTGACGCCCTCTCGCTCTGCTACGGAACCGGGGTCAGGCGGCGGGCGGGTTCAGGAACGCGGCGAACAGGTACGTCCAGTACTCGAACAGTCCCTGGTCAGCGCGGCCGACATGTAGCGGATGTGCGGCATCCCACATGACGGCATAGGTAGTGACCACATCGTTGGCATCCATCACCGCGCCGTTGTGGAACGTCACACCCTCGCGGAGGGTGCAGGTCCACACGGTCGAGTCGGCATTGGCCTCGCAGCCGGTCGCCAGGCTCGGGATCGGGGCCGTCCCGCCGACCTCGTAGGCGTAGAGGGACTCATTGATCTGGGTGCAGACGCGGAGCGACTCGCCGTCGGTCTCATCCGGGCAGTAGAGACCGCCCGGCTCACCGTTCTGCATCCACACGAGCGTGTCGCGGTCGCCTGCCTTCATCGCCGAGAACTGCTCGTTGCCGAGCGGCGAGGAATGGGCGCCGGTCACGTCCGCCCGGTACGCCGTCCCGGAGCCGCCGTGGGCCATCGGGACCATCGGGATGTGCTCGCGGATGGCGTTGTTGGCGGTCGTGTAGAGCGCCGCGCGAGCGGCCGGATCGGAGGTGGCACCGCCCTCGGTGAGCGGGCCCATGATGTCCTCCCACTTGTCGCCGAACCGGATCCCCGAACCGACTCCGAAGAAGACGTCGAGGAAGTTCGTGACGTCCGGGTAGTCGGCGCCCCATCCGAGGATGAACAGCCCGGGCAGTTCACCGCGGGAAGCGGCGCCGAGGTAGGTCGAGGCGTCCTGGACGTCGATCTCGGCGGTGATATTCAGGTTCGCCTTGAGCTGGGCCTGGATGTCCTGGGCCACGACGACCGGCGCCGGCAGGTAGCCGCGGACCACGTCGCGGAGGTGGAGCTTGGTCGCGAAGCCATCGGGGAAGCCGGCCTCGGTCAGGAGCGCCTTCGCGGCGGCCGGATCGAAGTCGTACCACGGATCGCCGCCGCAGCCGCCCGGGATCTCGCAGGGCGTGAAGTAGTCGGCGACCGAGGAGCCGGCCGGGTAGAAGTTGTCGACGATCCGCTGACGGTCGATGCCAAGGGCGATCGCCTTGCGGACCTTCTCGTTGTCCCACGGCGCCTTCGTGTTGTTCATGCCGAGGTACATCGTGCTGAGTGCGACGCGGGGGTAGAGCGCGAGCGATGGATCCGCGGCAATCGTGGCGAAGTCATCGGTGCCCGGATTGTCGATGCCGTCGACGTTGCCGGACTGGAGCTCGACGAGGCGCTGCGCGGCCTCACCGCTCCAGCGGAACACGACGTTCGGGGTCCCGGGCTGCTCGCCCCAGTAGTCCGCGTACGCCTCGAGCGCGATCTCCGAGCCGGAGGTCCAGGCCTTGAGCTTGTACGCGCCGGTGCCGACCGGGTTGCGGATCAGGGTGTCGCCACCGCCGCCGGTCGAGGCGAGGTAGTCACCGTCCTGGATGCCCAGCGACGCGAACGCGATCTTCGAGAGGAACGCCGCGTCCGGGGCGCACAGGGTGAACTCGACGGTCGTGGCGTCGATGGCCTTGATCAGGCCCATCTGGCCCTCATAGCCTTCCGTGCCGCACGCCGAATTGCCATCCTCGGGGTACTGCAGCCCGGCGAAGGGCACCGCGGTCGGGCCCACCGTTGGCGCTGGGGTCGGCTCGGCCGACGGGGCCGGTGTGGCGGCGCCGCCACAGGCGGCAGCGATGATCGCCATCGTCGCGAGTAGCGCGAGGATCGGCGACCGCGTCTTCGTTCGGGTCATTCGTTCTCCTCCACCATGCCCTGCACCGGCCTGACCACAAGCGGGGCCGGCGGGGACGTTTCCGCACGCCTTCGGCCGATCTGGCCACTCGGTTGCGGGTGCCGGAAGCCTAGCATCCGCTTCGAGCCGCGTCACCCTCTTTCGTACACGTAGTACGCAGCCCAACCAGGTGTGCCGGGACCGGCGCGGCCCGGCGCGGTTACGTGGCCAATGCTCCCCCGGGGAGCACTCGCCAGGTTCAGGCGGGGATCGAGCCCACCCAGGTACCCGAGCGGGCGCATCGCCCGGCCCGGCCACGCTCGACGCACGCGCCGCGACCGGGAAATCCGGCGGATCTCGGCGGATCTCGGCGGTCGCGGCTGCCGTCCGCGGCCGGCAACCCGCGCAGTGCTCCGGGGGTGGTCGCAAGCCAGGATTGCAGAGGGCAGAACGGGAAAGGGATTGCATCCGGCTGCGTTTACCGGCTCGCCTGGTTCGATCCGCCAGCACGGTCGGCATGGGCCGCTCGGGTATGCTCGGCTCGTGCAGACCCGGCGAATCGCGCTCGCCCAGATCGCGCCCCGGCTGGGTGCGCTGGAGGACAACCTCGCCCGACACGAGGCCCTGATCGCCGAGGCCCGCGACCATGGGGTGGACCTCATCGTCTTCCCCGAGCTCGGGCTCACCGGCTACCAGCTCCAGGACCTCGCGGCCGAGGTCGCGATGCGGCTCGACGATCCTCGCCTGGCGAAGCTTGCCGCCACGACCCGCGGCCTTTCGGCGATCGTCTCGTTCGTGGAGGAGTCGGCGGACCATC
>JACVXW010000176.1 GCA_015661135.1 Chloroflexota bacterium | reverse complement strand
GAGGTCAGCGCGATCACCTCGAAGGAGGGCCGGGCCACCGGCGTCGTCCTCACCTCGGGGGAGGAGATCCCCGCCCGGGCCGTGGTGTCCGGCGCGGACCCCAAGCGGACGCTGGTGGATCTCGTGGATCCCGTTGCGCTCGGGCCGTCACTCGGCTGGCGGGCCGGCAATATCCGGACCCGCGGCGTCGTCGCCAAGGTCAATCTCGCCCTCAAGAAGCTGCCCGTGTTTCCGTCCGCAGGGGATGACGCGGAGCGGCTGCTGCGTGGGCGGATCGTCGTCGCCCCTGGAATCGACGCCATGGAGCGTGCCTACGACGCGTCCAAGTACGGCGCATTCAGCGGATCGCCGATTCTCGAGGCCACCATCCCGTCGCTGTCGGATCCGCTCCTGGTAGCCGGTGCCAAACCGGGCACGCACGTGATGAGCGTGATCGCCCAGTACGCCCCGTACGCGCTGCGGGACGGCGAGTGGGGGAGCCGGGCCGAGGCGTTCGGGGACGCGGTCATCGCGTCGCTGGAGACGGTGGCACCTGGGATCGGCAAGCTCGTGACCCATCGCCAGGTGCTGACCCCAGGGGACCGTTCTACCTGTGGCGGCCACTGCTGGGCCATGCCCGCTACCGCATCGGCGGGCTCAAGGGCCTCTACCTCTGCGGATCCGGAGCGCAACCGGGCGGCGGGATCACCGGCGGCCCCGGCCAGAACGCAGCTCGCGAGATCCTGTCCGATATCAAGAAGCGCCGCTGAGTTCAGGCGCTGCCGCGGCACGCGGCGAGGGCTACCCTTCGCCGCATGAACGCCCCGTTCGTCGGTCGCAGGAGTGAGCTCGATTTGCTTGCCTCGCTCGTGCGTCGCGCTCGCCTCGACCGGGCGCCAATCGCGGCGTTGATCACTGGCGAGCCCGGCTGCGGAAAGAGCAGCCTGCTCGGCGAGTTCCTTGCCGAGGCGCGAGCCCTCGCAGCTCCGGCGCGCAGCGTCCGAGTCGCGGGCTTCGAGCCGATGCAGTCCGTGCCGCTCGCTGCCGTCGGAGACCTGCTTCGTCAACTGGCGAAGGCACCGGGCGATGGCGCCGTGCTGGATCGCCTGGTCTTTGGCGGCCCGGAAGCCCAGGATCGCGATCCTCTTCGAATCTTCGAGGCCGCCCACCGGGCGCTGGTTGCCGCAGGCCCGATCCTGATCGTCATCGACGACCTGCAGTGGGCCGATGAGCGGTCGCTGGCGCTCCTCCACTACGTGCTCCATGCGGCGGCGTCCACGCATCAGCCCATTGGGGTAATCGCGGCCTCGCGGCCTTCTCCGGCCGCCGCGGCGTTCCGCGCGAGCCTCGCGGCAGATCTTCCGGCCGATCGTCATGCGTTCATGGAACTCGGGCCGCTCGCCATCGAGGACGGTCGTCGGCTGGCCCGGTCCATAGATCGAGACCTCGACGAGGCTGCGGCGGGAGACCTGTGGCGCCGTGCTGCCGGCTCGCCATTCTGGGTGGAAGCCCTTGCCAGGACGCGGGCATCCGCCGATCCATCCAGCCTCATCAATGACCGTCTTCGCGACCTCGGCCCGGACGCGAGCGCACTTCTGGCCGCACTTGCCGTGGGTGCGCGGCCGTTCGCAGATGATGAGACCGCCGATCTGCTCGACTGGGAGATCGATCGCGTGCGCCTCGCGTCGAACGAACTCGTCGTTCGCGGTCTGGCTCTCGCCGGAGGAGGGACCACCCGCGTCGCTCATGACCTCATCCGCGAGGCAGCCACACGGGCACTTCCGACGTCGGCGCGTCGACGACTCCACACGAGCCTGGGGACGTGGATCGAAGCCTCCGCGGGTGACGACCTGCCGATGCTTCGTGAGGCCCTCGACCATCGGGCCGCCGCGGGGTTGCCGATGGCCGACCTCGCGACGCGCCTCCTCGCGTCACCCCGGAGGCGCTTGCTGAGCGGCGACGATCTTCGACTTCTGGCGTCAATCAGTGACGCCCTCGACCGTGGCGATCCGGGCCGACTCCCCCTCGACCGCAGCCTGGCCGAGCTGGCGGCCGTCCTCGGGGAGCAGGAGCTTGCCGAGCGTCGCTGGTCCAGTGTCGGTGACGTGACGCAGGACCCGCGGGAGCGGCAGCACGCCGAGACCGAGGCGGCTCGAGCCTCCTTTCGGCTCGGGAGATCGACTGAGTCGCACGCGCACATCGACCGAGCCCGTCAGGCCTGGCCGGCCGAGGGCCACATCACCGTCCAGATCGACGCACTGGAAGGCGAAATCGATCTTTGGCTTGACCATGAAACCGCCGCCGGGAGCGCGACCGCGGCCCGAGCGCTCGCCGGCGCTCGGGCGCTGGCCACGACCGCTGGCGGCATCGACAACCTCGCACCGGAGGGTCGGCGGGCATACCTGGCAGCCCTCGTCGTCGCCGGTGACGCCGCGCTGCAGGAGGATCGCGCCGACGAGGTGATCAACCTCAGTGGGACGATCCTGCAGGTGGCCGAAGGGCTCGACGACGAGTCACACGTCGCGGCCCTGATTCGCACCGGCTTCGCACTCCGCCCCCTGGGCCGCAACCAGGAGTCCGTGGCGCGCTACCGGATGGCGTGGGACCTGTCAAGGCAATTCATCCTGCCGATCCTGACCCTCGAAGCCGGCAATGGCCTCGCCCGAGGACTCCGCGACATGGGCCGCCTCATCGAGGCCCGGGAGATCGCCACGGAGACGGGCCGGCTCGAAGCGCGCATCACCAACGCACCAAGGCGCTGGGGCAGCGCGGCGTCCATGGTCCACACGATCGACCTCTCGCTCGGCGACCCAGCCGCTGCTCTCCGGGCGCTCCGGCACGATGCCGAGACCGAACCGGACCCGCACTACCGCCTCGCGATCCATGAAACGCTGGCCATGTGGCAGGCGCGGCTTGCGGGTCCCAAGGTGGCCGCCGAGGTCGACAGCGAGCTCGCATCCGCGCGAGCCGCATCCGCGCTCGCCCGATGTCCGCGTTGCGCCGCCGAGTTGGTCATCGTTTCCGCCGACGCGCTCGCCCGAATCGGACAGGTCGATGCCGCCCGTGATGCACTCGCACTCTGGGATGACCGGAGCACGCGTGTGTACCTCCAGCGGAAGCTGTGGCGAATGCGCGCTACGGCGTCGATCGCGATCGCCGACGGGGACGTCGCACTTGCGGTCTCCATCCTCGAGCGATACGCGGAAGATCTCGATCGTGCGCACCTTTTCGAGGATCTCCTGTGGGCTCGGGTCGACCTCGGTCGCGTCCTTGCCAGGAGCGACCGCGCTCGAGCCGTCGCGGCGTTCACGGAAGCAGGCGAGCTGGCCGAGCGGATCGGCGCGAACAGTCAGGCACGGTTGGTGGCTCAGGCCCTGCGTCGGCTCGGTGTGCGAGTGTGGCGCCGGGGTCGTGCGACTGATGGAAATGGGCTCGCCAGCCTGAGTCGGCGGGAACGTGAGATTGCCGGCCTGGTGGCCGACGGCGGCAGCAACCGCGAGATCGCGGAAACGCTGCTCGTCTCTCCGAAGACGGTCGAGCGGCACGTGACGAACATCCTGGCCAAGCTCGGGCTTCGTAATCGGACCGAGGTGGCTTCGCTGATTCGCTCCGGTGTGGTACGGGGTTCACCCGATGAATGAGGGTCCGGTCCGGGCCTAACCTCGCCCGGCGACCCAGAACGGGTCCCGAAGCCGGTGAGGAGGGTCCATGGCCATCGCGATGCTCGTCGCGGGTCTGGACGCAGCCGAACCGACCGTGGGCCCGGAAGCGGCCGAGCGGCTGTCCCAACTGGGGATCAGCCGAATCTCGCTCCTCGCTGACAGTTCGGGGATCGGGGTCGTGCTGGAAGGCTGGGCGTTTGACCCGGCTCACATCGATGAAGCCGTCCGGGCCATGTTCCCGGACGGGAGTGCCGGCGTTCGGATCCTCCGCGAGGTCGAACTCGTGGCGGTCGCCGCGGCGCCGAGCGAAAGGAGAACCTGATGGAACCCCGAACGAACCGCCCGCTCCGTCGCGCGCTCATCGGCCTGACCGCCGTCGGCGCCCTGCTGCTCACCGCTGCCGCGCCGGTGGCCGCGCATCCACATTACGCGGCAAACGGTCATG
>JACVXW010000175.1 GCA_015661135.1 Chloroflexota bacterium | reverse complement strand
ATCGGGCTGGGTCTGTTTGCATTCCTTGGCTGGCTTGGCCAGGACCACCTCGTTACCCGGGTCGCGGCCGTACTCGCCCTGCTGATGGCGCTGTGGATGCTGAAGGACGTGTTCCTCCCGGGCTGGGGCCCGGCGCTGATGGCCCCGGCCGGAACACACGGGCGGATGCACCGCGCGATCGAGCGCGGCGGCCTGGCCGGGATGCTCGGAGCGGGCGTCCTCGTCGGCATCTGCACCGTTCCGTGCTCGGGTGCGATCTACCTGGACATCGTCGCCGTTCTCAATGCGTCCGGTGGCGGTGTGACGGGCCTGGCGCTCCTCGCGCTCTACAACCTGGCCTATATCGCGCCGCTCGTGGCTCTCCTCGTCGCGGTCTCGGACCGGCGGGTCCTCGGTCGCCTTGGCCGCTGGAACCGGAGCAACTCGCCGTGGGTCAAGGCCGGGCTGGCGCTCGCTGTCGTCGCGATGAGCTTCGGCCTCCTGTACTCGCTGTGATCGGTCGGTTGATGACGGCGGTGGCTGCGCTGGGGGCGATACTCGTGCGGGTGATCCGGGCGCTGGATCGATGGGGCGGGTTCTCGTCGCGCCGGGGCGAGGGAGCGTACGCCCGGTGTGTCCCATGGATCGCGGGTCCCTTGCACCGCCGCATCGTGGCGGACACCGTCGCAAGGTTCGGCGATCAACCCGGGGCCATGATCGTGGACCTGGGCTCGGGTCCCGGTAGCCTCGCCCTCGAGCTGGCCCAGCGCCTGCCGCGGGCGCAGATAACCGGTGTCGAGCCGAACGGCCGGATGCGGGCCATCGCATCCCTTGAGCGTGGGGACCGGGCCAACGTCCGGTTCGTCGACGGTACTGCGGAGCGGATCCCGTTCCCGGACCGGAGCGTGGACCTCGTGGTCTCGTCCTTGTCCGCCCATCACTGGGAGGACCTGGATGCGGCCGTCCGCGAGATCCGGCGCATCCTCCGACCGGGAGGTGCAGCCTGGATCCATGACATCCGATTCGCGACCTTCACGGGTACCGAGATCGACGCCGTCCGGCGGCGCCTTGGGCTTCCAGCCGGGTCGATCCGGCGGTCTGTGCCGGAGGGCCAGGGGCGGCTGTCGCTCGCCGCCCGCATCGACATCGATCCGGACCCTGATCGGGCCATCGAGGTGGCGGTCTGATCGACCGTCCACGCTCCGTCCCACCCCGGACATACCCCCAGGGGGTATCATGATTGAACACCCACGGAGGACCCATGCTCAGCATCCGCCCGATCGCCCTCCTCGCCCCGGCGTTGGCCCTGGTCGTTGCCGCCTGCTCCGGCGGAGCGGCGCCGAGCGCGCCCACGCCGACCGAGTCCGCAGCGCCCACCGGCCCCGTCAGGGTCGAGATCAAGCTGACCGACGGATTCCGGATCGAGCCGTCTGACGTTTCGGTACCGGTCGGCGTCCCGGTGACCTTCGTCGTCACCAACTCGGGCGCGATCGATCATGAGTTCTATGTCGGGGACCAGGCCGCCCAGGACGCCCACGCGCAGGAGATGCAGACGATGGGCGGGATGGCCCACGATGAGGCAATGGGCATCTCGCTCAAGCCCGGCCAGACCAAGGAGTTGACGATCACCTTCCAGTCCGCCGGAGCGCTGCTCGCCGGTTGCCACGTCAGCGGGCACTACGCAGCGGGGATGAAGTCCACGATCACCGTGGGCGGTTCATGATCCCCCGCATGACCCAGCGCAATCGCCACGCCCAACGATCTGGAGGCGCCCGATGATGACCGAACGACCAGCCAAACTCATCGACCCGGTCTGCGGCATGACCGTGGACGTGGCCCGTGCAGCGGCCGCCGGCCTCCTCCTTGAGTACGAGGAGCGAACCTGGGGATTCTGCCGCGTCGGCTGCCGCCGGGCCTTCCTCGAGGAGCCGGCCACCTACGCTGCGCAGGCCGAACTGGCAGCCGCAGTCGCGACGTCATCTGATGTCCACGCCGCGGCGGACGGAGCGCTGCCCGTGATCGACGCGGGCATGCGCCGCTGGTACGAGAGCTGCGCCTGCTGCCTCAGCGACGCCTTTCCGGAGATCAAGGCCCAGCTGGATGCCGAACGAGCCGCAGCGGCAATGACGCCCGTGGCCGCGGGCATCTGCGAAGTCGCCGAGGCGGAGGCCGTCGCGGTCCCGTAACGACATGGAGCATCACGGTCACCACGATCCGCATGCCGGCCATTCCGGCGCTCCGGCCCACGATCGCCACGCCGGCCACTCCGTGGCGATGTTCCGGGACCGCTTCTGGCTGAGCTTCGCGCTCACCGTCTCCGTGGTGATCCTGAGCGGCGACGTGTCGGAATGGCTCGGCTACGCCCTTCCGGCCGTCCCGGGCATGCAACTCGTGCCGCCGGTGTTCGGGACCCTTGTCTTCGGCTATGGCGGCATCGTGTTCCTGCGCGGGGCGGGCGGCGAGCTTCGCGATCGGCGGCCCGGGATGATGACCCTGATCTCGCTCGCGATCGTCGTCGCATTTGTGACGAGTTGGGCGGGCACGCTCGGAACCTTCGAAATCGAGATCTGGTGGGAGCTCGCGACCCTCATCACGATTATGCTGCTCGGCCATTGGCTGGAGATGCGATCCATCGCCCAGGCCCGGGGCGCGCTCTCCGCCCTTGCGGAGCTCCTGCCCGATACGGCCGAGCGGATCACGGACGCTGGAACCGAGTCCGTCCCGCTCCACGCCCTCGAACTCGATGACCTTCTCCTCGTCCGGCCCGGGGCCAGGATCCCGGCCGACGGGCGCGTCGAGGAAGGCGCCGCCGATGTCGACGAATCCATGATCAGCGGCGAATCGCGGCCCGTGCCAAAGCAGACTGGCGATCAGGTCGTCGCCGGGACCGTGGTCGCCGGGAGCGCGCTCCGGATCCGGGTGACCGCGGTCGGGGAGGGAACGGCCCTCTCCGGGATCATGCGGATGGTGGCGACTGCCCAGGCATCCGCGTCACGCGCCCAGGCGCTCGCGGATCGTGCGGCCGCCCTGTTGTTCTACGTCGCGATCGCCGCCGGCTCCATCACGCTCGTGGCCTGGTGGGCGATGGGGGATCCCGAGGGAGCGCTCATTCGGACGGCGACGGTTCTCGTCATCGCCTGCCCGCACGCACTGGGCCTGGCGATCCCGCTCGTCATCGCGATTTCGACATCCCTGGGGGCCCGGAACGGTCTCCTCGTCAAGGATCGCCTTGCACTCGAGCGGGCGCGCAATCTCGACATGGTCATCTTCGACAAGACCGGGACCCTGACGAAGGGCGAGCCCGCGCTCACGGGCGTCGCCGCGACTCCGGGGATCGATGCCACGGAGCTCCTGCGCCTGGCGGCCGGTGCCGAGACCGATTCGGAGCACCCGCTCGCCCGTGCGATCGTGCGCGGAGCACAGGACCGAGGGATCGAGCCCGCGGCATCCAGCGCGTTCGAAGCCCTGCCGGGGCGCGGCGCCCGGGCGACGGTCGAGGGCCGAAACGTGCAGATCGGTGGCCCGCGG
>JACVXW010000032.1 GCA_015661135.1 Chloroflexota bacterium | reverse complement strand
CCGCGCTCGTGGCCGGGCTCATGACCATCGCGATGGGCGTCTTCGGCAACGTGCCGATCGCCATCGCCGCCGGCCTTGGCCTCAACGGCGTGGTCGCCTTCGGGCTCATCCTCGGCCGCGGCATGTCCTGGCAGGGCGCGATGGGCGTCATCGTCATCGAAGGCCTCGTCATCACCCTGCTCGTCCTCGCCGGTCTCCGCGAGGCGGTCATGAATGCGGTGCCGGCGAACCTGAAGCGGGCCATTGCCGCGGGCATCGGCCTGTTCATCCTGTTCATCGGCGCCGTGGACGGTGGCCTCGTCACCTCAACGGGAATCCCGATTCCGCCGCTTGGCTTCGTCTACCCGACGGAACCGAAGCACGCGGTGATGCTCATCGGCCTGTTCGTGACCCTCGCGCTGTACGTCATGAAGGTCCGGGCCGCCCTGCTGATCTCGATCGTGGTCACGACCGTCCTGGCGCTCGTGACGGGCGTCAAGCCCTGGCCCGAGAACTTCTCGAGCTCGGTCAACCTCTCGACCATCGGGCAATTCAACCTGACCGAGGTCTTCGACAAGCTCGGCCTGATCACCGCCGCTCTCGTGATCTTCTCCATCATGCTGTCGGACTTCTTCGACACGATGGGCACCGTGACCGCCGTCAGCGAGGAAGCCGGGATCATGACGCCCGAGGGCAAGGTCCCCAACCTGTCCCGGGTCCTGCTCGTCGACTCCGTCGCCGCGGTTGCGGGCGGCGTCGGCGGCGTCAGCTCCAACACCTCGTACATCGAGAGCGCGGCGGGCGTCGGCGAAGGCGGGCGGACCGGCTTCACGTCGGTCGTGACCGGCCTGCTCTTCCTGGCGGGGATCTTCCTGACCCCGCTCGTGACGCTCATCCCGTTCGAGGCATCGGGCCCCGTCCTGATCCTCGTCGGCTACATGCTCTTCACCCAGGTCACGGAGATCGACGTCCGCGACCCGGAGGAGGGCATCCCGGCGCTCCTTACGATGATCCTGATGCCGCTCACCTACGACATCACCACCGGCATCGGTGCCGGGTTCCTGGCGTGGGTGTTCCTCAAGGTCGTCAAGGGCAAGATGTCCGCGATCCACCCGCTCATGTGGGTCGTGTCCATCGCGTTCCTCGTCTTCTTCGGTCGATCCTGGCTGCAGGGCTTCATCCCCGCCTGACGCGGATCCTGTAACGCGGCGGCCGGCACCCCACGGGTGCCGGCCGTTTCGATTCCGTCGGGTACCATCGGGCCGATGTTCGAACGGACGGAGCTGCCCGACGGGCCCAGGGTCATCAGCGCCCAGCTCCGCGACTCCCGATCCGTGTCCGTAGCCGCGTACGTCCTCGCCGGCTCGCGCGTGGAGGGGGAGGGCCAGGCCGGCGTCGCCCACTTCCTCGAGCACCTGACCTTCAAGGGAACCACCGCATACCCGTCGACCCGGGCGCTGAGCGAGGCGATCGAGGGCGTCGGCGGGTCCTTCAATGCCGCGACGGATCGCGAGTCAACCGTCTATTGGGCCCGCGTCCCGCGTCGCGAGGCAACCCGCGCGATCGACGTCCTGGGCGAATTGATCTGCCGGCCGGCCCTGGACGAGGCGGAGATCGATCGCGAGCGGAATGTCATCGTCGAGGAGATCCGCGGCTATCTCGACGACCCGGTGGAGTACTGCCAGATCCTCTTTCAGCGGGCGATGTTCGGCACGGGTGCGCTGGGGCGCGAGATCTGCGGCGATGAATCAGAGATCCGGGCCCTCGTGCCGGCTCGGATCCGCGAGTTCTGGGACACCAGGTACCGACCCGCCAACACGGTCGTTGCCGTCGCCGGTGACATCGCCCATGACGAGGCGGTCGGGCTGGTGGCGAGCGCCTTCGGCCGCGGCAACGGGATTGCCTCGGACTACGCCGTTGCGCCGGATCTCCCCGCCGGCGAGCGGGTGCTGGTCGGGCGCCGGACGACGACGCAGGCCCAGCTGTGCGTCGGCGTTCCGGGGCTGCGCCGAGACCACCCGGACGCGTGGACCATCTCCGTCCTGAACGCGGTGCTCGGTGACGGCATGAGCAGCCGCTTGTTCCTGTCGCTCGTGGATCGGGACGCCCTCGCCTACGATGTCAGCTCAGGCCTCGTGGAGTACGCCGACGCGGGATCCATGGAGGTGAGCGCCGGCGTGGATCCGGCCCGCCTGCCGGCCGCGCTGGATGCCATCCTCGTGGAGCTCGCACGGCTGCGCGACGATCCTGTTCCCGCCGCTGAGCTGGCCAAGACCAAGGCATACCTCGCCGGGGGGCTGGAGCTCAGGATGGACGAGACCCGTCATCTCGCTTCATGGGTGGGCGGTCAGGAGGCCCTCCACGACCGCGTCCTGACGCTGGACGAGGCGCTCGCCGCGGTGGATGCCGTGAGTTCCGCAGACGTCCACCGGCTCGCCGGCACGCTCATCAGCGACGAGTTGCTCCGCTTGTCCGTGGTCGCGCCTGCGCGGTATCTCCGCGGGCTGGACCGCGGCCTCCGGCTGCCCGGATGACAGGCACGCCGTCCGCCGAGGACCGGCGAATCGCCACGCTCCACCTGCGGCTGGGCAACCTCGCGCTCGCCCGCGCCGAGTTGGAGGATCAGCACCGTCGAGAGGAGCTGGACACCGCAGGGCTCGCCGACCTTGCCGAAGCACGCTGGCGGACGGGCAGCCTCGAGCCCGCTGGGCAGGCGGCCGTCGCCCATCTCGCCGCTGGCGGGAGCCGACCCATCGCCCGAGTGATCGCGGCGGAGGCTGCCGCGGCGAGGGGAGACCCGATCGAGGCACGGACACACGTCGACGCCGTCGACGCCCTGGCGCCCGGCGTCCTGGACCAGCTTTTCGCGGGGATCCCGCGGCGACCCATCTGGACCTCCACGCAGGCGGCGGCGTCCTTCGCGCAGCCGGATCCTCCGCACGAAGGCCGGCGGGGAGCCGTCCGTCCCGACAAGGACGAGACGCGTCGACGAGGGGTCCGGGGCGCCGATCCGGGCATCGTCAACCCGGCGGCGGAGCTTGCCTGCGCCCGCGATGAGATCGGATCCCGAGCAGCCGGCGACATCGAGCGAGGCATCGCTCGCCTGTCGCTCGTGCTCCGGCTCGCCCCCGACCTCGCCGCGGACGTTCTCGACGCCCTCAGCCGAGGCCGGCCACGGCGAGAGGCAACGGCCATGATCGTCCGTGGCGACGCCTGCCGCCTGCTCGGGCGCCACCTCGAGGCTGAGGCGGCCTACACCTCCGCCGCAGGAGCCCTGGCATCGACCGCAAGGGACCTACCGTGACACGGCGCCGTCGACCCGGCACCATGAGCGCCGCGGACTGCTGAACGCATCGCCCGATGGAGGAAACGTGACCGAACAGACTCTCGTCCTGATCAAGCCGGACGGCGTCCAACGCCTGCTCGCCGGCCGGATCCTGGCCCGCTACGAGGAACGCGGACTGCGGATCGTGGCCCTGAAGCTCATGTCCGTTGGCCGCGAGCTCGCCGAGCGTCACTACGCCGTGCACAGCACCAAGCCGTTCTTCGGGGGCCTGGTCGAGTTCATCACGAGTGGCCCGCTGATCGCCGCCGTTCTCGAAGGGCCGAATGCGATCGCCGTGGTCAGGACGATGAACGGCGCGACCCGCCCGCATGACGCTGCACCGGGCACGATCCGTGGCGACTTTGCGCTCGAGACCGCCCAGAACCTGGTGCATGCCTCTGACAGCGCCGAGGCTGCCGTCGCGGAAATCGCCATGTGGTTCAGCGCGGACGAGCTCTGCGGATACACCCGGGAGATCGATCGCTGGGTGCTCGCCCCGGCGGACTGACTCGAGCCGCGGGCTGCGGGCTGCAAGGCCCTCAGCGGAGGCTTGCCACCAGCGCCGCTTCCCGGTCGCTCCCGGCACCGGCCCGAGGATCGGACGAGGCGACCAGCCCCGTGGCAGCGACCGAGAGTCCGATGGCTGCCACGAGCAGCGCGGACGCAGCCGCAAGCACGAGCCGGTTTGCGCGCGTCGCCTCGGGCAACGCTCGCACGGCGGCAACCGCGGCAGATCCGGTCCAGCCCCCGGGGCTGAACCCGCGGACGCGAACGTCGAGACCCTGGGCGAGCCGAACCGGCTCGGACACCTGATCCACGCCGATGACGAGGATCCGGCCGAGGTAGGCAACGGGAGCAAAGGCTGCGAGCAGCACGATCAGGTCGAAGGGCGACCCAAGGCCGAGTTCCGTCAGGACACCGCGGGCCGTGAACGTCGCCATCCCCGGGACGCCGATTGCGCCGATCAGGACCATCACGAAGCCCGCGCCCAGGATGGGGGACCGTCGCGCCCAGCCACGAAGTTCCGAGACGCGGCGAACCCCGAACGTTGATCGGGTCACGAGGACCCATGCCGCAAGGCCCGACTTGACCGCGACCATGCCCACGAGCCAGTCCCGGCCGGCTGATGCCGATTCCGGCCGAAACGCTGAGAAGGCCAGCAGCGCAATCCCGGCATCCTGGACGATCGAGTAGCCGAGCACGTGCTCGATGTCGTCGCGCAGGATGGCCGCGAGCCCACCCAGGATCACGCTCGCCGCGGCCACGAGCGCCACGACCGTGCGCTCGCCCTCGAGTGGTGCCGTGGTGGGCGCGATGGTGATGTCCACCCAGCTCAGGGCTACGAGCGCGAACGCCGCCGCACCCCAGCCGAGCGTTGCCGGGACGGCAGCCGTTGGAGCCGAGTCCGCGAAGCGGGCCGCCCAGGCATGGGCGGGAATGGCGCCGAGGCGGATCACGACCGCCGCGACCACCGCGAGAAAACCGAGCCCGAGCCCCATCTCGAGTGCCGGATCCACCGCCCCGAGCGGGTCGGCAGCGGCAAAGGGTCCCGCAGGCGACGCTCCCCAGGCGACCGCGAGGAGGGCCGTCAGGCCCGCGACCGCCATGGCCCGGAGGGCTCGCAAGCCGAGCGCTGTTTGTTCGCGGCCCGAAGCCGGCACAACCAGCGGCCCGACCGCCGCCGCGACGCCGCCGGCGGTCAGCAGCGCGAACCCGAGCCCGGCATCCGCGACCGCCACGGCCACCACGCTCGCGCCGAAGGCCACCAGGGATGGGCCGAGGATCCGTCCCGTGTGCCCCACGAGAACCTCGGCGACGGCGAGCAGGAGGATCCCGGCCGCCCAGCTCAGGGCGATCGTTCGAAGGCCGTCCGAGCCGGCTACCACGATGCCTGCAACCGGGACGGTGTCGCTCGCTCGGATCGACGCCGCCACGACCAGGCTGAGCAGGCCGCTGCCTCCACCCAGGATCAGGGACACGCGCGGCCGGGCCGCGGTCAGCATGGCCAGCAGCCCGCCGGGGATCGCGATCGCCGCGAGCAGCAGGACGCTCATGGCACGGGGAGTTCCGACCCGGACGGAGCGGCCGGGACGGCGCGCGCGGCGAGCACGCCCCCCGCGATGCCGAGGGCCAGCAGGAGCCCGGCCAGCCCAACCTGTTCCAGCGAGCCGGGCGTTCCGGCCGCGCCCGTCCGCGTGAGGATGACGCCCTGGCAGAGAACCACGAGGCCGATCGCGACCCGCAGCCCGGATCGCCCGAGGAGCGCAGGGGCCAGGCCGACGGCCATGCTCCCAAGGCCCGCCGCCAGTCCCAGGCCCGCCGGGGTCAGCGCGATCAGGAGGTCGTTGGGCCCGCCCGGCGGGTCTGGCGCCCCGCCGGCGATGCCGCCCAGGCCGGCTCCCAGCGCAAGCCCGGTGATCGCCGCACCACCGGCGAGCAGTGCCTCGGCCGGCCAACCGATGCGCGAACCGAGACCACGATGGTCACCACGCGCGACGGCCTGCAGCACGAAGACGATGAGAAGTCCGGAGATGACCCGAACCCCGAGCACGGCCGGTTCCGGGAGCGGGTCGGCGAGGAACGGGCCGAGCCCGAGCGTGACGACGAGTCCGATGAGCGCCACCCGAGCCTCTCGAGTCGACACCGCGATCACGGCCCCGACCGTCACCGCGAGGGCCACCCCCGCGAGGATCAGGCTCATGGCGCCGGGCTCGCCAACTCCGGGTAGAGGGGGACCTCGAGGATCGAGAGCTCGTCGAACGGCCAGTAGCGCAGCCATGCCCGGCCCACCACATGGGCGACCTCGATCGTTCCGAAGCTCCGCGAGTCTGCCGAATCCTCGCGATGATCGCCCATCAGGAAGAGCGCGCCCTCAGGCACGACCCAGCGCGTGGCGCCGCCCGGCGTGGCCAGCGTCTGCTGCTGGACACCGTCCGTGCCCCGGAAGATATATGGCTCATCGAGCCGCACGCCATTGACGTAGACCAGGCCGTCCCGCACCTCGACGATGTCGCCACCGACGCCGATCACGCGCTTGATGAACGGCACGCCAGAACCCTGCGATGAGGAGGCCGGCGGCTCGAAGACCACGATGTCGCCGAGGGAGTACGCGTCCCAACGGGGGGAAAGCTTGTCGACGAGCACGTACTGCTCCGGGAGCAGCGTGTTCTCCATCGATCCCTGCTGCACCTTGAACGGCTGGGCCACGAACGTCTGGATCCCGAAGAAGATGACGACCGTGAGGACGAGGGTTTCGAGAACCTCAAGCAGGCAACCGACCGCCGGTTTCTGGGTCACAGGGTTTGGCTCACAGGGTCGGGAGTATAGGGGCTGTGCTATCGTCCCGCCCCGTGACCGGCTGTCTGTGGCGGTGGTGCCGATGCGCCGGCTGATCTCCCTCGTGAGCGTCGCGGTGGCGCTCGTGGGCCTGGGGCTGGTCCTGTACAACGCGACTCTTGTGGACCGGCGAGCGCCGGCCGTGGTCGGCATCGCCCTCAGTTCTCCGGCGGGCGACGACCGCATTGCCCAGACGCTGACGGCGATCAACATCCAGTTCAGCGAGCCGGTCCGGACGGCAACGGTCGAGTCGCGCTTCAGGATCGAGCCGTACATCGCCGGGGCCTTCACCTGGGACGGCACCATGCTGATCTTCACGCCCTCGGCCCAGTTGCCGGAGGACACCGCGTTCGCCGTGCGGATCGAGCCCGGTTTCGAGGACCTGATCGGCAACGTCGCGGAGACCGTCCCGGAGGCATGGGCATTCCGGACCGTTGGACCGCCGGTTGTCGTTCGAGCCGTCCCGGGCGACGGGGCGACCGGGCTCCCGGTGGACGGCGGCGTGGAGCTGACCTTCGACCGGCTCATGGACACGACCTCGGTCGAGGCCGCGCTCCGGATCGAGCCGGCGGCAGCCCTCGATGTGGCGTGGAGCGGCGAGACGGTTCGGTTGAGTTTCGCCGGACCGCTCGCCTTCGGCACCAGCTACACCCTGACGATCGGCCGCACCGCGGCGGACACCGGCGGCAATCGCCTGCAGGGCCCGTATCGTCTGCGCTTCACCACCGTCGCGGCCGGGCTGTCGGTCATCGACGCCATTCCCTCGGCCGGCGTCGCAGGCGTCGGGATCCTGACCTCGGTCGCCGTGCGGTTCGACCGACCGATCGATCCGGACAGCGCCCGTGCGGCGTTCCACATAGCGCCGAGCGTGGACGGGGAGATCCGGGTGGTAATCATCGCCGACGACCGTCCGCAGTCGGCAGCGCCCGCCGCGCCGGCCGACCCGGACACGCTCGTCTTCCTCCCGAACGACGGGTTCGCGCCGCACACGACCTACACGGTGACCATCGCCCCGACCGTGGCCAGCCTCGGCGACCCGGCGGTCGTGGCGGCCGGCCGAACCTGGAGCTTCACCACGGGGTCGCCGAGCATCTCCGCGCAGAACCAGATCGCCTTCCTGGGTGCTCGCTCCGGGGTCCGAAACGTCTGGCTCATGAACCCCGACGGAACCAATGCTCGCCAGCTCACGACGGAATTGGTCCCCGTCTCGGGCTTCGACGTGACTGACGACGGGGCTCGGGTCGCGTTCTCCGCCGGCGGGGTGGTCTCGATCGCCGACATCGACGGGAGCGGGGCGCGGCGACTGTCCGACGAGGCACACTTCGAGTACGCGCCGATCTTCACCCCCGACGATCGTGCCGTGATCGTCGGGCGGCGCGGAGTGGACGGCTCGGACCTTGGCTACTGGTTCGTCCCGTTGCCCGGCGAGCCGGGTGACGAGCGCCAGTTGTTGGGCTCCGGTGCTCCCAACCTGGGGTCCGCCGAGCTGGGCGGGGAGGGCATCGGCGACACGGACGCCATTCCCGAGTGGCTGTCCAGGACCGCTTTCGACCCAACCGGTCGCTGGGCGCTGATCGTTCCGGCCGCCGGTCCGGCTGCCGTCGTGGACATCGGGCCGGCCGGGGAGGCCCGGGGGCCGACGGCGACCTCGGTCCTGGGGAGCGCCGCTCCCGCCTGGTCCCCCCGGCACCGTGCATTCGTCCTGTCCGGCATCGGGACGAGTGATGGGACGTTCTCCGGGACGCCCGACCTGTGGACCGTGGCACAGAGCGGTAGTGTCGCCCGGATCGCGGGAACGGAAGGCGCGACGGGGCCCGTCGCGGTCGGAGCCGACTCCGCGGTCGCCGTACAGGTGAGGCCCGCAGACGGTGGACCGGCGAGCATCTGGCTCATGGCTGCTGGAGCCCCCTCGTTCGTCGATCTCGGCGCAAGCCCTGGGTTTGACGACCGCTGGCCGGCCTTTTCGCCGAACGATGCCTCGCTACTCATCGGGCGGACGGACGAGGCGACGCCGACGCGTGGGGACGGCATCTGGGCGATCGACCTTGCGTCCGTAACGGTCGTCCAGCTCGCGTTCGAGGGTACGTTCGCCCGCTGGTTGCCCTGAGCTGCTGGGCGCCGGGTGGATTGCCTGACCGGCCCTGCGGATTTGACCCGTCGGAACGCGCGTTGATACACTCCGGCGCGGCCTGAAGGGTCCGCTTGCGCGTGTGCCCAAGTCGTTCGCACGCCATTCGGAACCACCGCCGACATCCCTGACTCCGCCCGGACGGGCGTCGCGCCACGGGCGCGGCGGGCCCGGCTCCCGACCCTCGACATAGCACCTGGAGGAACACACCAGCCTTATGGATGCCAGTGCGCTCCAACTGATCGTCCCCGTGGCGCGTGGCGGGCGTCGTTGCGATCCTCTTCGCCCTCTACCTCGCGCGCGACGTGCTGTCCCGCGACAAGGGCCCCCAGGCGATGCAGGACGTCGGGGACATGATTCGCGAAGGCGCGGATGCCTTC
Organism: Chloroflexota bacterium; assembly: GCA_015661135.1. GTDB lineage: Bacteria > Chloroflexota > Limnocylindria > Limnocylindrales > CSP1-4 > UBA5189. Next base: position 563 of record JACVXW010000032.1, on the reverse strand, counting down.
GTCCGCCGGCAATACACGACGATCGGCCTGCTGGCCCTCGGCGGCGCGGTGATCATCGGCATCGTCATCGCCGTCGTCGAGACCAAGGACGTTGCCGACGTTCCGGCCCTGGCCGGGTCCCCGATCGGGATCATGACGGCGATCGCCTTCCTCGTGGGCGCCGGGTGCTCGATGCTCTCGGGCATCATCGGCATGACGATCAGCGTCCGGTCCAACGTCCGAACTGCCGCGGCAGCGCGGCGGAGCCTCGTCGAGGCCGTCCAGGTCGCGATGCGCGGCGGGGCCGTCTCCGGGTTCCTCGTCGTGGCGCTCTTCGCCCAGCTGGGCGGCGGCATCTACACCAAGGCAGCCGACGTGGGGTCGGACCTCGTCGGCAAGGTCGAAGCGGGCATTCCGGAAGACGATCCGCGCAACGCGGGTGTCATCGCGGACCTGGTCGGCGACAACGTCGGTGACTGCGCCGGCCGTGGCGCTGACCTCTTTGAATCCACTGCCGCCGAGAATATCGGCGCGATGATCCTCGGCGTCGCCGCGTTCACGATCGCCGAGACCGCGGGCTGGCC
>JACVXW010000174.1 GCA_015661135.1 Chloroflexota bacterium | reverse complement strand
CCGGGTCGTGTACAGCGGCAGCGCGAACAGCAAGGTCGTCCACCACCCCGCATCCGGCAGCTGATACATCCGCGCCATCAGCCACCCGAGTGGGGCGAGGGCAAGGAGGCTTGCGGCGAAGCCGCGCGAATCCTCGAGCACTAGCTGCCGGACTGGCTTGTCGGTCCTCAAAGCAACGACGACCGACACGATCAAGAGGTTGAGGGCAAAGTAGGCGACGGCGCCCGAGACGGTGGCTACGAAGTCCGTTGCAGGACCCGGTCTGGTGATCGACCGAATGCTCTCGATGACGAGGCCACAAGCCACAGCTGGTAGGACGAGGCCGGCATGATTGGCGAGCGAGCCGTACCAAGGCACCTTGCCCCGGAGCTCCCGGAGTTCCGTCGTGCCCACGAGCGCCACCAGCGCGCCCGCAAAAGGTCCGCCGAGGCTTGTGGCTGCGATTATCGGCGCGATCGACACGGTCACGAGGATGCCCCCTGGCATCTGGACCGGAAGGGCAGACGCGGATAGCGTCGCGACAATCCAGAAGGTCAGGCCCAAGAGGTATTCGGCCGCGGACGTGGTCGCCCGATCAGAGAGTTCGAGCGCCAGGCGGCTCTCGAGGGGAAACACAAAGCCCGTGACCAGCAGTGCCAAGGCACCACCTGCCACGAGCAATGTGATGAAGAGCTTCAGCGACTTCGGCATTTCTGCCTCTACGGTAGCCGTTCCCGAGACTCTAGACCGGATCGGTCTTGCCCGGGAACGAACTGGCGTAACTAGAAGCCTTTGAGTGAAGCGCCCCCTGCGAGAGCCATTGCCGCGACCGTGCTAAGGGTCACAGCCAATCGGATGAGTCGGTCCTTCATGATCGACTCCTAGAAGCCCTTGAGGCCTTGCTCCGGATGCACGCTCGTTCCTCCTTGCGGCCCTCGTGTCCCGAAGACACGAAAACCGACCAGACACATGGTCGGTCGGTTGCACTACTCGCTCCGTCTCACCCTAAGTGCCCATTTCAGGTGAGACTTCAGCGCGTCCGAGCGTTTTGACTTGGCTTCCTAGTACCGAAGTACTACGAAGTGGCCGGACTATAGGTACCCCGAACTCCACCGGTCAATACGGATGTGTACCTATCGAGACTCGTCCTGCCCTAGAGCGATGAGAAGGGCTGCGGCTCGATCCCGATATCCCGCAGGGTCTGGGCGTAGTGGCCGTACTGTTCCGCAGCTGCTGCGTTGGCGCCCGACAAGCGATACAGCCGAAGCAGAGCGACCTGGATCTCCTCCGAGTCAGGTTCTACATCGGACGCAAGCTGGGCGATCTCGATCCCGCGAACGTAATGTCCGGACGCGATGTCCAAACCCAACGCGGACTCGATCACCCGGAGGTAGGCCGCATGAAGTGAGTCCCGATAGCCCGCCGCCCAGTCCTCATACAGGAAGTCCAAAGCAAACCGACCGCGGTACTCCCGAGCGACGCTCAGCGCTTCGTCGGGGGTTGGCTCTCCCCGAATCTCGCGAAGCCGACTTCGACAGAGTTGGCTTCTGGAAGAGACGAGCTCGGGATCTAACCAAAGCGTGTCCGAGTTCTGCTCAACGTAGCCCGGGCTCAAGTCCTCGTCGAAGTCAGGTTCGAATACCCGCCGAAGGAAGTAGACGGTCTGGTTCAACGAGTTCAGGGCGGCGGCCGGGTCAGTGTCTGGCCACAGGGCGTCGATGATCTCCTCGCGGGACGCGGCCATTCGGGGCTTTGATAGGAGGAGACACAAGAGGGCGAGAACCTTGCGCCTCATTTGACCTCCTTCGACCTGACGGGCGCCGATATCAACCCGCACCCGGCCTAGGTCCTCAACCCAAACGCGAGCCGCTAGACGCCTAGCCAGATTCCGACCAAGGCCGCTTCGCCCTAGGCGTAAACGACGCGCGAGCGATCGCAAGGTTGGAACGTCTGTCAGAGTGCCGATCTGATCCAGGATTTCAGCACACCGGATCTGTGAGGCCGGCGCCCCTCGCTCGATGCCGGACCGCAGCGCCGACCGCCATCTGTCCGGACGGCGTGCTGCCTCCCCCGCCACGAGGTTGAATCCGTCGTCATCCAGCCGATCTAGGACCGCGCAGGCGGCCTCTGCCGTCATCGAAAGGTATGCAGGTTCCTCACTTAGCCACGCCGGGATGAGGACCCGGTCCTTCAAACGAAGGGCGAGCAGGGAGTCTGTGTATCGGGCCCAGAGATGGGCGCGTTGCATGGACGCCGCACGAGACGCTCGAAGGAGTTCGTCGGGCGCGCCGACGCTTCCTTCGGCGTCGTGCAACTGAGCGGCCATCACCAGACGGCGCGCCTCGATGGCCGGACCTGTCGCAGACCGCCCAAACGAAAGCGTGCTCACCCGCTTGCGAGCGGAGGCGAGGTCGCTCCTGCGAAGGTCCATCGTTATGAGCGTGAGAGTTGCCTGCTCGCCGACCTCGTCGGCTGGATCAATCGACGCCTCTAGCGCGTAGAGGATGCGGTCAGCGCGCTCGATATCTCCGTACAGAACCTCGATGTCAGCAGCTTCGAACGCGGCCTCGATTGGTCGAACTGAGTCGTTGAGCCCACGATCGTAGGCAGCTCTCGCTGCCAGACGTCGCCTCGAGAGCAACAATCGCCAGCGCGGCGCTATCGGCCGCGCGCTCGGCGGCGCCTTGAACTCTCTGAATCTGAGCGAGATTCGCAAGCGCAACCCCGTGGAAGTGAGTGCTCCCTCCCTGAGCGCTGGCGAGCGCAACATCAGCCGTCAGGCTTGCCGCTAGTTCAACGTCTCCGTCGACCGACGAGCGGATCCCGGCCATGACAGCGGCTGCCGAGAGGCGTCGAATGGGCGGTGACTCCAGACTCCGAAGACGAATCTCAATCTCTTGCATCTCGTCGAGTGAGCTGCAGCTCATGGAGATCATGAGTGCGTTCCAGAGTGCGACTTCCGATGATGGCGCCGCCGACACCGCAGCACGCGCTCGACCTAGCGCGCCTACGGAGTCCCCGCTCGAGTTCTTCGGCGGCGATGTAGGAGCCGGTGGCGAGAATGGACTCGATTGCTGTGGCGAGGACTCGGCGGGCGTCGTCGAAGTCGCCGGCTGCGACGTAGTGGTGACCCGCGATCCGCCAGTCGATGGCCTCGGCCGCCTTGGCCACCGCCCGGTGCATTGCGATGATCTCGGGGGGCTCGAAGGAGCGGCGAAGGCGGGCCTGGAGGAAGTCGCGGACGAGGGGATGCGCGCGGACCTGGTCGCGGGTGGTGGGGCCGGCGCGACTGAACAGCCCGAGGAGCTCCCCCTCTGCGATCGCCTTGCGCGTCTCGTCCGACGTGATCCCGGCCGCGACCGGGCCGAGGACGAGATCGACAATGTCCAACAGGGACGTCCGCATGAGGAAGTGCTGCATTTCCTCCGTCAGCTCTCCGACGACTTCCTCGGCCAGGTAGTCGTAAAGCTCGCCTTCCGCGCCGTTGAGCGAGTTGACGAACGCGCGGATTTCGCTCGGCGATCGATCCCGGATCGCCGCTCGGACCAGTTGCAGGGAAGCGGCCCAGCCTTCGGTGCGTCGCGACAGTTCTGCCACGATCGAGGGCTCCAGGCGGAGCGAGTAGGTCTCCCGGAAGAGTCGCTCGGTTTCGACATCGTCGAAGCGGAGATCGGAGGTCCGGAGCTCCGCCACTTCGCCCAATGCTCGCAACCGGGCCAGCGGCACGGGCGGCAGCTTGCGACTGATGAGGACGAAGGTCAGGCGCTCCGGCGCGCGCTCAAGGAGCTCGCGAAGGATGAGCCGGACGTCCACGGACTCATCGACGATGTGGAGGTCGTCCAGGATGAGCGCCGTCGGGTCCGGCGGCAGGCTCCCCAACTCTCGAATGAACGTATCGAGCACGATCTCCCGGGGCGGAGCCGTTCCGCCGGTTTCCCGCAGCAGGGACTGCGTGACGGGCGCGAACTCGGGGAGGTGAATCCGCAGGCCGGCGACGAGGTAGGCCATGAAGCCGACCCAGTCCCGATCGCCGCGGTCAAGCCGGAACCAGAGGGTGCGCACCCGACTCCGGCGGCCGAAGTCGGCGAGGAGCGTGGTCTTGCCGTAACCGGCCTCGGCCAGGACGAGGACCACCCGTCGATGGATCTTGACGTGGAGCCAGTCCAGCAAGCGCGGGCGCTCCAGCGTCTCCTCCCGCAGCGGCGGAGCCTGGACCTTGCTGATCTGGACCGGATAATCGGTCATCTGGCCGAGCGCGTCCCCTGGGCCGTTGGTCGGCGCGACGATCGCCGGTCGGCCCGGTCCGACCGGGATCCGAGTCCGCCTGCCTGTTCGTGCGGGTCGCTCTGGATCCCTCGCTCGCGTCGGCGGTTCGGGCGGCGCGAACGATACGGACGCGTCGAGACCGGTGTCAATGCGCCGGAGTGGCGCGCGAGTTGCGGCCGTCGCGGAGGCGTCGGTCGGGGAGCGGCGGGCGACCTCGGCCGGTCGGCTGCTGGGCATGGCCCGCATGGTGGCGTGCGGCGCTCACCTCGCGATTAGCTGCGATGTCGCCGGGGATTTGCCGGGACCCGCCAGCGCGCCCCTTGGGCGGCGCTCAGCCCTCGTATTCGAAGCCGATCTTGATCTCGACCCGGTACTCGACGATCTCGCCGTCCTCGACCTTGGCCGTGGACTGCACGACCTCGACCGTCTTGATGTTGCGGACCGTCCGGGAGGCGGTGGCCACGGCCTGGCGCGCGGCGTCGCTCCACGAGGTCGGGCTGGTGCCGACCATCTCCCGGATGATGATGACGCCCACGCGGTTCTCCTCGAGCGCTGCTTCCGACGAGGTCAGTCTACGGCCGCTCGAACGGCCGGGCGCGTGACCGTCCGCATCCGGCGCCGTGGCCGGGAACCACGTGCAGGAAGGAGGCGTCATGGCGCCATGACCGCTCCTTCCGTTCGGGTAACCGCGCGCCCCCGATCCCTCACGCGCATCGCCCCGGCCTGGCTTCTCCTCGCCGCGGCCCTCGTCGTCGCCCTTGCGGCCTGCGGCGGCGCGGCGAGTTCGACGCCGAGCACTTCGCCCGATCCTTCCCCGGCCAGCCCGCTGCCACCGACGTCTGAACCAACCGTCGGCGAGATCGCCCACGCGACCGGCACAACCGACGTGGTGTTCCGGTTCGAGGAGGGCGGCGGCATCGTGCCCATTGACTTCTTCGCCACCTATGCGCCGATGTTCACGATCTACGGCGACGGCACGGTCATCTTCCGGGATCTTTTCGCGGCACTGCCATCGAACGCGGACGGATTGGCCCGCCTCTCCCCGTTCCTGACCGTCAAGCTCACCGAAGTCGAGTTGCAGGCGTTCCTTCGGTACGCGATCGGCGACGGAGGCCTGAGCGTGGCCCGCGGCCACTACGACGGTCCGGGCGCGGACCTCCCGACCTCGACGTTCACGCTCACGGCAGCCGGCACCACGAAGGTCGTCAGCGTGTTCGCCATCGGGATGGAGCGGCCGGATTCGGTTGATTCGCCCGTCTTGCAGGGACTCGCCCGGCTGGGCGAGCGGATCCGCGCCTTCAGTTCGGAGGTCCAGGGCGAAGTGGCGTGGGTGCCCGATCGATGGCGTGGCGTCCTGACCCCTGACTCCCTCAACCCGCCGCGGGCCTGGCCGTGGCCCGCCATCGTCCCGGCGGACTTCGCCCAGCGGCAGGAGCCGAACGCCCCCGGCTTCCCGGTTCGCACGATGTCCCTCGACGAAGTCTCGCTCCTGGGTCTCGAGGACATCGACGGCGGCTTCAGCAGCCTCACGCTGGCCGGCCCTGACGGCAAGGCCTACTCGTTCGCGCTCCGCCCGCTGCTCCCCGACGACCAGTACTAGGAACTTGGCGCCGGCTCAGGCCTCCGCGTACCGCTGGCCGGCATAGGACTGGAACCTCGTCTGGCTCTTCTTGAACCAGAGCTGGATGTCCCCGGTTGGCCCGTTGCGGTGCTTGGCCAGCTTGACGTTGATGACCTCGCCGTCCGTGTCGTGCTGCTCCTCGCCGGCACGCTCTTTCTCCCGCCACAGGAAGATGACGAGGTCCGCGTCCTGCTCGATCGCCCCCGACTCGCGGAGGTCGGACAGGCGCGGTTCCTTGGACTCGCGCATCTCCGGCTGGCGTGACAGCTGCGAGAGCGCGATGACCGGCACGGACAGTTCTCGGGCGAGCGCCTTGAGCCCGCGCGAGATCTCGCTGACCTCCTGGACGCGATTGGAATCGCGGTTGGTGGTGGTCGCCTGCATGAGCTGGAGGTAGTCCACGACCACGAGGTCCAGGCCCGCTTCCGCCTGGAGCCGGCGCGCCTTGGTCCGCAGCTCCATCGAGGTGATGTTGGGCGTGTCATCGATGTACACGGGCGCATCCGAGAGGTCGTTCATCGCCGGCGCGATCCGGGCGAAGTCCAGTTCTTCGAGAAACCCGGTCCGGAGACGCTTGGAATCGATGTTGGCGACGCTCGACAGCAGGCGGAGGACGAGCTGCTCCTTGCTCATCTCCAGGCTGAAGAC
>JACVXW010000173.1 GCA_015661135.1 Chloroflexota bacterium | reverse complement strand
GGCACGTTTCGGGTTGGGGGCGCCGTCTGCCTTCCGGAGGTAGCGAACGAGCAGCTGGGACAATGCCGCAATGGGCAAGGTCATCTTCTTGCGCTCGTGCCGTCCGCACAATTCCCGCGTGCGCTGCGCCGGCGCGGTCGTACAGTCTCAGTCGATGAGTGTTCCGTTCATTGGCCGCGCGGACGAGCTGCGGGCACTGCGCACGTTGATCTCGGGGGCGCGGCGTGGCGGCGCCCCGACGGCTGGTCTCATAACCGGCGAGCCGGGGACCGGGAAGTCGAGGCTGCTCCGAGAATCCCTTCGCGGAGCAGATCCTGACAGGACCGTTGTGGTGGCGGGTTTTGAGCCCGCCGAGCCGATCCCCCTGGCGGCACTCGGGGACCTCGTTCGGCGTCTGGCCACGGTTCCGGGCGATGGCCCGCGGCTTGCGTCGCTGGTGTTCGGGTCCGATGAGCGCCGGGGTGAGACCGCACTCCCGGTCTTCGAGGCGACGCACCGCGCGGTGATGGCATTTGGCCCGCTCGTCCTCGCAGTCGACGATCTCCAGTGGATCGACGCCCAGTCAATGGCGCTCCTGCACTATCTCGTCCGAGCCGCGGAGTCGTCGGCGCGTCCGCTTGTCGTGCTCGCCGCTTCCCGGCATTCCGCGGCGGCCGCGACCTTCGCCAAGGGGATCGACGGGGTGCTGCCCGACGCGCGACGGCTCACCCTCGATCTCCGCGGCCTCCCGCGCGACGATGGCGTCGCCCTGGCCCTGGCGATCGATGCCGGACTCAGCGAATCGGCCGCAGAGGAGGTGTGGCGCCGCGCAGCCGGATCTCCGTTCTGGCTGGAGGCCCTGGCCCGAGAGCACGACGCCGCCGATGCCCTCGACCTTGTCGGCGAGCGCTTGCGGTCCATCTCCGCCGATGCCGCCGACCTCGTGAGCGCCCTCGCCGTGGTGGCCCGTCCCGCGGCGCGCGAAGAGCTTGGCGCACTCAACGCATGGCCGGCCCTCCGGCTCGATCAGGCGATCCGCGAGCTCCTCGCGCGTGGTCTCGTGTCAGAGCTGCCGGGCGCGGTCCGGCTGGCCCACGACCTCATCCGAGAGGCCGCAAGCGCCGCGGTGCCGGCCGCAACAGCCCGGCGCCTGCATACCCGACTCGTCGAGGTGATCGAGGCCAACGCCGGCGATGACCTCGCGCTGCTGGCGGAAGCGCTCGACCATCGCACGGCCGCAGGACTTCCAACCCTGCCACTCGGGAAGCGACTCGTCGCGTCGCCTGGCCGTCGACTGATCGGCCCGGACCTCTTCGGTCGCCTGTCGGCGATCGCGGAGGCGCAATTGGCGGGCACTGCCGACCAGCTCGAGCTCGACGCGGGGCTGGGGAAGCTCGCGAGTGAACAAGGCGAGCAGGACCTCGCGATCCGGCATTGGAGCCGCGTCGCGATGACGGCCGAAGACGTGCGCGAGCGGCAGCATGCCGACCTCGAGGCAGCGCGGGCGGCATACGCCGCCGGGCGAGCAGCTGACGTCAAGGCCCACCTGGAGCGGGCTCGGTCATATCCACTCGACGCCACCACGGCGATCCAGCTCGACACGGTCGAGGCGGAAACCTTGCTGTGGGTCGAGCACCAGACGGCGCAAGGCGCAGAGGCCGCGCAGCGAGCGGTGGCGCGCGGCCGGGAGCTGGCGGCATCGGCGGGTGGGATCGGCGGCTTGCCGCGAGCGACCCGAGCTGCCCTCCTGGCTGCCCTCGGCGCCGCCAATGATTCTGCGCTGCAGGAGGAGCGCGCTGCAGACATCGTCCAGCTGAGCCGAGAGGCGCTCGAGATTGCCGATGGCCTCGGCGAGGAGGCCCGACTGGCGGCCCTCATTCGAACGGCCTTCCCGTTCCGGACGCTCGGCATGTGGCGCGAGGCCGAGGAGCGCTACCAAGAAGCATGGGCGATCTCCCACCGGCTCATCCTGCCCATCTCCATGATCGAGGCAGGGCTGGGGCTTGCACGCGTGCTCCACGGTCTCGGGCGCATCGATGAGGCACGGGCGATCGCGACGGAGACCAACGCGCTGGAAGCTCGGATACGGCCCTGGCGGAGCTGGGACACGAGCCAGGCTGTGCTCCACATGATCGAGCTCTCCCTCGGGGAGCCTGGCGCCATCGGTCGCCTGCGCGCCGACGCGCGACGGGTGGACCCGCACTTCGGTGTCGCTGTTCACCAGCTCGCGGCAGTCTGGCTCTCGCGCTTCGGGGAACGGTCGGCAGCTCGGGACGTCGAGCTCGAGCTCGAGGCGGCCCGAGCCTGCTCCGCGGAGGCCCGATGCCCTCGGTGCGACCGCGAGCTCCTCGTCGTATCCGCAGAGCTCCATGCGCGTCACGGTCGAGTGGACCAGGCCCGGCGCGAGCTGGCCGAGTGGGAGGCGACATACCACGGTCCCGGCTACACCGCCCTGCGCGCATGGCGCGCCCGTGCGCGGTCGGCCATCGCGATCGCATCCGGCGACCCCGCGGCAGCTGATCTGCTCGCCGAGGTCGCGATGGCTTCAGATGCCATGGGCGAGGCCGAAGACGCTGTGTGGGCTCGGCTGGACCTCGGCCGTGTCCTGCGCGCGTCCGGTGATCGGCAGGGTGCCGTCTCGGCGTACACGGAGGCAGCGGCCCGAGCACGACAGCTCGGAGCAGTGGGCGCCGGGCGCATCGCAAGCCGGGCCCTGCGTGAGCTCGGCGTTCGTGCGTGGCGCCGCAGCGCACGTGAGGCCGGCGCCGGCGCCCTGCACGACCTGAGCGCTCGAGAGCTCGAGGTCGCGCGCCTGGTGGCCGAGGGCTCGAGCAACCGCGAGATCGCGGACCTGCTCGCACTCTCCCCGAGGACGGTGGATCGCCACCTGACGAACAGTCTCGCCAAGCTCGGGGCTCGCAATCGCACGGAGCTGGCGGCACTCGTGCACACCGGTTTCGGTACGGGGTTCTCCCGATGATTGAGGGTCGCCACCTGCCATAGCGTCGCCGCAACGACCTCAGAGCAGGGTCGAGAAGTGCGGGAGGTCGGCGATGGCGATGGCGATGCTCATCGGGGGCAGGGACATCGGTCAGCCCGTCGTCGGCCCGGTGGCGGTGGGGCGCCTCGCTGCCCTCGGGATCACCCGCATCTCGCTCCTCGGCGATCAATCGGGCTTCGGGGTCGTGCTGGAGGGCTGGGCGTTCGACCCCGCCCGAATCGATGAAGCCGTCCGGGCGATGTTCCCGGACCGGAGCGATGCCGTCCGCCTCTTCCGCGAGATCGAGCAGGTCGCGGTGTCGCTGGCGGCATTCGAGAGGAGCAAGTGATGGAACGCACACGCTCGCAAGGACCGGGACGAGATGACCAACCCGCCACCAACCATTGGAGAGGACTGACCATGCATTCGATCAAGCGATTGCTCGCGGTCATGGGCACGATCGTCGCGCTCATGGCCCTCGCCCCCGTCGCGTCGGCGGGCTCGCACCAGGGCTTCCACCTGGACAAGACCTGCGCCGATGACCTGTCCGAGCCCCT
>JACVXW010000172.1 GCA_015661135.1 Chloroflexota bacterium | reverse complement strand
TTCCAGTGCCACCGTCCGCAACATCCTCGCCGAGCTGGAGATGTCCGGGCTGCTGACCCACCCGCACACCTCGGCCGGCCGGATTCCCACGGACGAGGGGTATCGCTGGTACGTCGAGTCGATCATCGAGTCCGCCCTCATGCCGGAGGTGGAGCAGCTCATGATCCGGCACCAGTTCGGGCAGGTCGAATACGCCAGCGAACACTGGTTCCGCCTTGCGGCGTCCACCATCGCCTCGCTCACAAGGGCCGCGGGCATCGCCACGCCGGCAAAACCCACCGCGGCCCACCTTCGTCGGGTTGATCTCGTCGCGATCAACGACCGGCTCGCCAGCCTCGTCCTCGTCCTGCGCGAGGGCGCCCTTCGCCAGGTGCTCGTCAACGTGGACGAGGGCACGAGCCAGGCGTCGCTGTCGACCGTGGCGGGGATCCTCAACGAGATGGTCGTGGGCCGGACCGGGCGCGAGATTGCCCGGGCAATCGATCGCATCCCGGCGGATCACCCGCTCGCCGAGATCCTCCGAAAGGTCGGCGAACGGATCGTCCGGAGCGTCCAGGAATACGACGCTGCCGCGGTCGAGGACGTCTTCAGCGATGGCCTCCTCAACGTGATGGCCGCTCCCGAGTTCGCCCAGAGCGACAAGCTCCGGCGGGTCTTCTCGGCCCTCGAGAACCGTGCCTATCTAGGTGAACTCGTCGGGACCGTTGCCGTGTCTGGCACCGTCACCGTCTTCATCGGCCACGAGAACGTGCCCCTGGACATGCGCGAGGTCGCCCTCGTCCTCGCACCGTATGGCCGACCCGGCCGTGCCGTCGGCGTCGTCGGGGTGCTCGGCCCCACGCGCCTCGCCTACCCGCAGGCCATCGGCACGGTCCGCTTCGTGTCCGGGCTCATGAACGAGCTCGTGGACCACCTGTACGCCTGAGCGAGTCAGAACACCGGAGTAGCCGACCAACGATGGACAAGCGCACGCGCGCCCAGCAGCGCGCCGATGAGATCGACATCTCGCCGACCCGGCTCCTCGCGGAGATCGAGCGCCTGACGGCAGAACGCGACGCAGCGATCACCGACAAGGATGAGTTCCTGGCGGCGCTCCAGCGCGAGCGAGCGGAGTTCACGAACTTCAAACGCCGGACCGCGGAGGAGCGCCAGGCGATGTCCGGCCTTGCCGGCGAGATCCTCCTCAACAAGGTCCTTGCCGTAGCGGATGACTTCGACCGGGCCATCGAAGCGCGACCGGCCACCACCGCCGACGACCCGTGGGTGGAGGGGATCGCCGCCATCGATCGCAAGCTCCGCCAGCTCCTCGAGAGCGAGGGCGTGTCGCCCATCTCGGCGGAGCCGGGGACCCCGTTTGACCCGCGCGAGCACGAGGCCGTCGCCGGCGTGCCCGGCACGGATCACCCGGACGGAGCCATCGTCATGGAGGTTCGCCGCGGCTACCGCCTGCGGGAACGCGTTCTCCGGCCCGCACTCGTTGCCGTCGCGGCCACGGCCGAGCCTCCCGCCACATCCGCCGGCAATGCCGGATCAGCAACCGACCCCTTCATCAACTGAAGCGCAGCACAGAGCAGGAGCCAGACACTGTGGGAAAGATCATCGGCATTGACCTCGGCACGACGAACTCGGTCGTGGCCGTCATGGAGGGCGGCGAGCCCACCGTCATCGCCTCGGCCGAGGGCGGCCGGACCGTCCCGTCGGTCGTGGGCTTCAGCAAGACCGGGGAGCGCCTCGTCGGCCAGCTGGCCAAGCGCCAGTCCGTGACGAATCCGACCAACACGGTCTATTCGATCAAGCGCTTCATGGGCCGTCGCTGGGATGACCCCGAGGTGAAGCGGAGCAAGGTCCTCGTCCCGTACACGGTCGAGAAGGACACCAAGACGGACGGCATCCGGGTCAAGCTCGCCGATGGAACGTCGTACACCCCGCCCGAGTTGTCGGCGATGATCCTCCAGAAGCTCAAGGCAGATGCCGAGGCGTACCTCAACGAGAAGGTCACCGAGGCGGTCATCACCGTCCCCGCCTACTTCGACGACACCCAGCGCCAGGCGACCAAGGATGCCGGCCGGATCGCCGGCCTGGACGTCAAGCGGATCATCAACGAGCCCACTGCCTCCGCCCTCGCCTACGGTCTGGACAAGAAGCACGACGAGAAGATCGCGGTCTACGACCTGGGCGGCGGCACGTTCGACATCTCCATCCTGGAGCTGGGCGACGGGGTTTTCGAGGTCAAGGCGACCAACGGCGACACTCACCTCGGCGGCGACGACTTCGACCAGCGGGTCATCGACTGGCTCCTCGTCGAGTTCAAGAAGGACCAGGGCATCGACCTGTCCAAGGATCCCCAGGCGCTTCAGCGGCTCAAGGAGGCGGCCGAGAAGGCGAAGATCGAGCTGTCGTCCACGATGTCCACCGAGATCAACCTGCCCTACGTCACCGCCGACGCCTCCGGGCCGAAGCACCTCGTTACGACCCTGTCCCGGGCCAAGCTCGAGGATCTGGTCGGCGATCTCGTCGAGAAGACGAAGGGCCCGGTCCTCGCAGCGCTCAAGGACGCCGGCCTCAAGCCGGGCGAAATCGACGAGGTGATCCTCGTCGGCGGCATGACCCGCATGCCGTCCGTCCAGGAACTTGTCAAATCTCTCTTCGGGAAGGAGCCGCATCGCGGTGTCAACCCGGACGAGGTCGTCGCGGTGGGTGCCGCGATCCAGGCCGGGGTGCTCGCGGGCGAGGTCAAGGACGTCCTGCTCCTGGACGTCACACCGCTGTCGCTCGGGATCGAGACGCTCGGCGGGGTCATGACCCGGCTCATCGATCGGAACACCACCATCCCGACCTCGAAGTCGCAGACCTTCTCAACGGCCTCGGACAACCAGAGCCAGGTCGAGATTCACGTCCTCCAGGGCGAGCGGGACTTCTCCGCCGACAACAAGACGCTCGGCCGGTTCATCCTCGACGGGCTCCCGCCGGCGCCGCGCGGCGTCCCCCAGATCGAGGTCGGCTTCGACATCGACGCGAACGGCATCGTGGACGTCAGGGCCAAGGACCGGGCAACCGGCAAGGAGCAGCACGTCCGGATCACGGCGTCGTCCATGCTGGACAAGGCCGCCGTGGACCAGATGGTTCGCGACGCGCAGGAGCACGCGGAAGAGGATCGCGTTCGCCGCGAGGAAGTCGAGACGCGGAACCAGGCCGAGCAGCTGACCTACCAGGCCGAGAAGACGCTCAAGGACCTCGGAGACAAGGTGTCCGCCGAGGACCGGGCTGACGTGGAGACGAAAGTCGCCACACTTCGGGAGGCCCTCAAGGGTGCGGACCTGGACGCGGTCAAGTCGGGCGCGGAGGCGCTCGCCGAGGCGCTCTCGCGCGTTGGCGCGGCCGCCTACCAGGCGTCGGCCGCCGAGGCCGCCGCGGGCGCCGGAGACGGCGGTCCGGACGGCGGCAACGGCACGGGCCAGGGCGCGGGCGCGGGCGCGGCCGGCGAGGGCGCCGGCCCCGGTTCGGCTTCGGGCGGGGCGGCCGACGAGACGGTCGAA
>JACVXW010000171.1 GCA_015661135.1 Chloroflexota bacterium | reverse complement strand
GCGGTAGATGGACGCCCGGTCGTAGACGTCGTGCGTTCCGGGGATGAGGACGGACCTGATCCGCGCGTCCACGAGCCGCTTCAGCTCGGCGGCCACGTGCTCCACGCTCCGCCGCGGCTGAACGTTGGAGTCGAACAGGTCGCCGCAGATCAGGACGAGGTCCACGGGTTCGGCGATGGCCAGGTCCACGATCGCGCGAAACGCGGCGAACTGGCGCTCGCGCTGCGCCGCAGCCTGCTCGCCGAGATCCGAGTAGCGGGCGCCGAGATGGACGTCTGCGGTATGGAGCACGCGGAGCATTCGGTCTGTGGGCCTCCAGGTGGATCCCGAACGCGAGGGTTGCCCCGGTGCCCGACCCGTTCGGGCCGGCGGGTGCCGCTTGGTCGGCGACTCCCTCCAGCCCCACGGGTTCCAACGAGCGAAGCGCCCCCATTGCTCTTCACCCGTCGACCGGAACTTTCGCCCGCCATTGTGACAGGTCGCCTGTCACAACCGGGGCGCGTCGCGCAAGGATCTCGCGCTCCGCCGTGCCCCCGAAATCGGGCCTGCACGCGATCCGTTGTATCCTCGCGGCAACCAGCAACCGGTGCGCCCCGCCCAAGGGACTCCACATCGGCACCTCGGGTCGCGCGGCCCCGGCTCCGGCCGATTTCGCCGTCCCCGAGCCCGACCCGTGGCGGTGCGTGCCGGACGGACTTCGCGCCCAGGAGGCACCCTGTGACCTACACCGATCGGACGCTCGCCTGTGTGGATTGCGGCGTCGAATTCATCCACTCCGCCGAGGATCAGCAGTACTACGTCGAGAAGGGCTTCTCGTCGGATCCCAAGCGCTGCGTCAGCTGTCGGGCCAGCCGGCGTGCCTCGCGTGACGGGGGATCGGACGCGCGTGACCTTGGCGGGCCGCGCGGCTACGACACCGGGAGCAGCCGCGAGTTCTTCGCGGTTCTCTGCTCCGAGTGCGGCAACCAGGCGCAGGTTCCGTTCAAGCCGCGGATGGACCGGCCGGTCTACTGCTCGGATTGCTTCCGGAAGATCCGCCCGGCGTAGCGAGACCCGCCCGGCCTGACCTGAATCAGATCCGGAAGGCTTCGCCCCGCCGGTAGCGCTCGCGGCGGCGGCCGCGCCAGACGGTGACGCGCGCCCGGCCATGCACCTGCCAGACACCGTCCCGCCCGACGACCCCCGTGTCCTCGTCGATCCCGAGGACGGCCACGCCCCGCGGCGCCTGGAGCGCCATCAGGGCGACGACCGGTTCCGGCCAGGCGTCGTAATGCGGGAGGACCGCGGCGGCGGCGACCAGACCCAGCCCGAGGCCCCAGCGGAGCGGCCAGGGCGGCATGCGGCGCCGAAACGCCGGCTGGTGCTCCGCCAGGACCATCGCCCCCGCTGAGCAGCCGGCGACCACCGCACCACGCAGGTGTGCGGCCAGCAATGCCTCCCCGACACGTGTGCCGCGAAGCACGCCACGCAGATGATCCGGCTTGCCGCCGGAGAGGTAGATGAGGTCGGCCTCGCCGATGGCCTGAGCCGCGCCCTCGTCGTCCGCCTCGGCCCGATTTCGCACGAGGACCGGCTCAACCTCGGCACCGAGGCCGGAGAAGTGCGAGACGCCCAGCTCCGCCCATCGCTGGAAGACGGCCTCGCCGTCCGGAGCCGAGGCGGTCGGGAGAATCGCTACCCGCGGCCTTGCCCGGCCGGTCGCGGCGAGGAGGTCGCGGTCGAACGCGGCCATCCCCGGCATGAACTCACCGGCGCCGATCAGCGCCACGGGACCGGGCACGCCGACGAGTCTAGCGCGCGCCGACCGCGAGCCCCTCCCCCGTGAGCAACTCGCGCCTCTACACTCGACTGGTGACCTCGATCCAGCGCGGCGCCCTGGCAGCCGCCATCCTCGGCTCGGCAACCGTCTTCCTGGATGCCACGATCGTCAATCTCGCGCTTCCGGCGATCGGGGCCACGCTGCCGGCCGTGAGCCTCGGAGTTCTCGAGGGCCAGGTCTACGTCGTCGCGGGATACATGGCGACCCTCGCGGCGTTCCTCCTCCTGGCCGGCGCGCTCGGGGACCGCTACGGTCGCCGACGGGTCTTCATCGTCGGTCTCGTCGGATTCGGCGTTACTTCCGTTGCCTGCGGCCTGGCCCCCACGCTGGACCTCCTCGCGGCGGCGCGGGTCGCGCAGGGCGTGGCCGGTGCCCTCCTCGTGCCCGGCTCTCTCGCGATCATCACGGAACTGTTCGACGGCCAGGCGCGTGGGCGAGCATTCGGCATCTGGGCGTCGGCGACGTCGGTCGTCGCGATCATGGGCCCGCCGATCGGCGGCATCCTCGTGGAGGCCTTCGGCTGGCGAAGCGTCTTCCTGGTAAATGCCCCGCTCGTTGCGATCGGGGTTGGTCTCGCGATCCGGTACGTGCCGGAGCTACGTGCAGCCGGATCGCCTACCCGGTTCGACTGGCCGGGCGCCCTCGTCGGGATCATCGCGGTAGGCGGACTGTCGTTCGGGGCAATCCGCGGTCAGCAGACCGCCTGGTCCGAGGCCGGACCCGTGTTCACCCTCGCGCTCGGAGCGCTGGCGCTCGTCGCGTTCCCGGTTCTCATGCTCCGACGGCGCGATCCGCTGGTGCCGCTTTCCCTGTTTCGAAACCGGGTCTTCAGCACCATCAACCTCGCGACCCTCCTCGTCTACAGCGGGTTCTACGTCCTCCTCTACGTCCAGAGCCTTTTCCTCCAGGGGGTGCTCGGCTACTCACCGCTCGGCACCGCAATCGTGGGACTGCCGGGCGGGCTCGCCCTCGCGATCCTGTCCGCGCGGGCGGGAACCCTTGCCGGCCGCCTGGGAGCGCGACGGTTTCTCGTCGGAGGACCGCTGCTCATGGCGGCCGGCACGCTGTGGTGGCTCCGGGTGCCGATCACCTCGACGGCATGGCTCGCCCGCGCCGACGATCCGGCGTCCCTGGTCCCGCCGCTGGCCGCCCTGGTGGATCCGCTCCCCGCGATCCTGCTCTGGGGCGTCGGCATCGCCCTCGTGGTGGCTCCGCTGACCTCGACCCTCATGGGCTCGGTGCCGATGGATAGGGCGGGGATTGCCTCGGCCGTCAACAACGCCCTCTCGCGGGTCGGCCAGCCGCTCGTCTCGGCCGCCATCTTCATCCTGAGTACGGACCGGTTCTACGCCTCGCTCGGCGCCCGCGTCCCCGGGCTGGACGCGGGATCGGCGGCGCTACGACGAGCGATCCAGCCGTTGAACGCGCCCGCGAGCGACGTCGATCAGGCGGTCCGCGACGCCGCCGGGCTGGCGTCACTCGAGGCGTTTCACATCGCGATGCTCGTGGTAGTTGCCCTGTTCATCGGCGGAGCCATCGTCAACTGGGTGGGCCTCCGGCCGACTCATGCCGTGCGTGCATAGCTGCCCCGCACCGACCCGGGTGCCGGCAGCCGTGGAGACATCCCATTCCCCGTGCTGCCCCGGCAATCCTGGCTTGCGACCACCCCCGGAGCACTGCGCGGATCGCCGGCCACGGACGACGGCCGCGACCGTCGAGATCC
>JACVXW010000031.1 GCA_015661135.1 Chloroflexota bacterium | reverse complement strand
GAGGGATGCCGCGAGCGTAGCCGCCTCTTCGGAGATGCGCGCCAGCGACCCATCGGCGTTCAGCTCGCCGACGACCCAGAACGTCGTCATCCGAGCAGCCTCCGCTCCTCGAGCAGGGCGACGATCTCCGCTGCCCCCTCGGTCGGCGTCCCCCGGACCACCCTCGTCGCCCCGCGAGCCGGCGGGCGCCGGCTCCCCAGCAGGACGGATGTCGCGACGGCGCCGCCGACCGTGTCAGCGGGCACGCCGATGTCGGCCAGGGACCGTGGCGCGATCTCCTTGCCCCGCGCCGCCATGATCCCCTTGAGCGACGGGTAGCGGGGCTCGCCTAGCGCCTGCGTGCAGACGATGAGCGCGGGCATCGGGGCGTCGAGGACGTCGTAGCCGGTCGGAGTGATCCGGCGGACGCGCACCCGGCCGGCGGTGGGATCCGGCTCGATCCGGGCGGCGTTCGAGAGGTACGGCAGGCCGAGCAGCGCCGCGATCCCCGCCGGCACGACACCGCCCCCGCCGTCCGAGGTGTCTGCCCCGGCGAGGACCAGGTCGAAGGACTGCGCTCGGAGCGCGGCGGCCAGAACACGCATCGTCGATTGGGTACACGAGCCGGCGAGGGCCGGGTCTGTGACAAGTATCCCGCGCGCCGCACCCATCGCGAGCGCCTTGCGCATGGTGTCCGTCGCCCCTGGCGGGGCCATCGTCAGGAGCGTCACGTCGCCGCCGAGTGTTTCCGTGAGTTTCAGCGCCGCCTCGAGGGCGTATTCGTCATTCGCGTTCACGACGGCCGGCGACGCGGCACGATCCAGCCGCCCGTCCGGCCCCAGGCGCTCGGCAGCAGCGGCCGGATCTGGAACCGGCTTGGTCAGGACGACGATGTGCACGCTGAGCCGGTCCTCCCCTGCGCCCTCGCGGGCCTGTCACCCTCGGTCGCGGCCAATCAATGCGCGCGCGATGACGAGCCGCTGGACCTGCTGTGTTCCCTCGTAGAGCTGCGTGATCTTGGCGTCGCGCATCATCCGTTCGACGGGGAACTCGTCGATGTAGCCGTAGCCGCCGAACACCTGGACGGCGTCCGTCGTGACGCGCATGGCCGTGTCACCGGCCACGAGTTTACACATCGCCGACCAGCGAGCGACGTCCGGCCCGCCGGCGTCGATGACGCCGCAGGCCGTGTACAGCAGCTGCCGGGCGGCCTCGGTCTGGGCGTCCATGTCCGCGAGCATCGCCTGGATCATCTGGAACTCGCCGATCTCCCGGCCGAACTGGCGCCGCTCCCGGGCATATGCCGTGGCGGCGTCCAGGGCCCCCTGGGCGATCCCGACCGCCTGTGCCGCCACGCCGGGTCTCGAGCGATCCAGGGTTCCCATGGCGATCGCGAACCCATCGCCTTCCGGGCCGATCCGGTTCGCGGCCGGAACACGAACGCCATCGAAGGTCAGTTCCGCGGTCGGGCTGCCTCGGATGCCCATTTTGTGTTCCAGCCGGGCGACCCGGAAGCCCTCCGTCGGCACCTCGACGACGAAGCACGACAGCCGGCCGTGGCGCTCAGCTCCGGGGTCCGTCACCGCGAAGACCGTGATCAGTCCGGCCACGCTTCCGTGGGTGATGAACCGCTTGGTCCCGCTGATCAGGTAGTCGTCTCCGTCGCGGACGGCGCGGGTCCGAATGGATGCGACATCGGAGCCCGCTTCCGGCTCCGTGAGGGCGAACGCGGCCAGCGTGCGCCCGGACGCGAGATCGGGGAACCACCGCGCCTGTTGCTCGGGTGATCCCGCGATGAGGAGCGGCAGGGCGCCGAGTTCCTGGACGATGAGGATGAGGCTGCTCGTCGCACAGGCCCGGGCGATCTGCTCGATGGCCAGGCAGATCGTCAGCAGGTCCCCGCCAACGCCGCCGTGGGCCACCGGAAAGGGCAGGGCAAGGACGTCGTGCTCGGCCAGCAGGCGGCGGATGTCCTCGGGGAACTCGCCGGTCCTGTCGATCTCGGCGGCCCGGGGCGCGATCCGCTCCGACGCAAGCTTGGCGATGGTGTCGCGCAGGAGGACCTGCTCCCCGGTCAGCCGTCCCGCGCCGCTCGAACCGCTCACCGGATGCATCGTACAGGCCCGAGCCCGTAGGCGAACCGACGCGAAGGGCGTACTCTGAATCTCGGCCGGCTTGCCGCGCGGGGGCGTGGGTCGGTCTCTCGGGGGACAAACCGATGGAACCGCTGCTGCTGTTCGCGATCGCGACGGCCATCCTGGCCGGCCTGCTGGCGTCCCTCTCCATCTTGCGCCGGGGTCGTGGCAAGAAGGAAAACCCATTCGCGGTGTCCACCGAGGGGGAGACGCGGTGCCCGAACTGCGGGATGGGCAACATGTGGACGGACGGCCGGTGCATCAGCTGCGGCGCGGACCTGCCGGGTTGAGGCCCAGCCATAAGGTACGGGCGCGGTATATCGCGCCCGTCCTGACCCTTCTGCTCGCGCTGGCGCTCGCCCTGCCGCCGGCTGTGCTCGGTGCCCTCGGCCTGTCTGTCGTCCCGGACGTCGGGACGCCCGGCCAGACGCTGACAGCCACCGCGACGGGATTTCCGGCCAACCAGCCGGTCACCTTCTGGTGGGACGGCGGCGGTGCCCCGATCGTCGTCGTCGCGAACGGCGCCGGTACGGCGACGACGCCGATCGTGATCCCGGCCAGCGCGGCGATCGGTACTCACTATGTCCGGGCCTGCCAGGGCACGTCCTGCCCTCCATTCCCCTACATCGACGACGCGGTCACGGTCGTCGCGCCCACGCCACCGCCCACGGCTTCACCCGCGCCGACACCTGCCCCCACGCGGACACCAACACCGACGCCGACGCCGGCGGCCACGCCCACCCCGGCTTCAACGACCGCGCCCGCGCCGACGCCGGATGCGACCGTCACGCCGACTGCTACCGCCTCGGCTTTACCCTTGTTCCCCTTCGTGGCACCGACCGTGGCCCCGACACCGCTGGTCCTCGTCGCGGTCACCCCTGCCCCGCCGCCGCCCGACGGCCTGGCGGCCTCGCCCGGCCCGTTCCCGGACCTCGAGATCCGGGCGGTTGAGGTTACCCAGGGGATCCAGAACCTGACCAACCTGATGCCGCTTGTCGCGGATCGGCGGACCTACGTCCGCGTCCATCTCGACGTTGATGGCGCCCTGGAGCTCGCCCATACCTACGGCGCCCTGGAGGCACGTAGGGACGGTCAGCAGATCGGCTGGATCTGGCCGGAGAATGGCCCGATCACGGCCCGTGCCGGCGGCGGCAACCGACTCGACCT
The DNA here is from genome assembly GCA_015661135.1 of Chloroflexota bacterium. Taxonomy (GTDB): domain Bacteria; phylum Chloroflexota; class Limnocylindria; order Limnocylindrales; family CSP1-4; genus UBA5189. The sequence goes on along the minus strand of JACVXW010000031.1, from coordinate 5,865 downwards.
CGACGACTCGCTCTATTTCCGGCTGCCGTCCGGCTGGCTGCAGGGCACGGTCACCCTGCGCGCGTTCGTATACAGCCATGATCCCGCCTATCCGTGGTCGAAGGAGCCGGAGTGGCAGGACAACCTCAGATCCGTCGAGGTGACGTTCCACGAAGCGGACCCCGTTGCACTCCACCTGGTCCCGGTCCACCTCCACCGTTCCTTCCACCCGACGGACGAGGTGCGCGAGTACGAGCCCCCGCTGAACGGGCCGTTCCTGGGGCAGGCCAACAACCTGGACCTCACCCGCATTGTGGCCGGAATGTGGCGCTACCACCCGATTTCCGGCCTCAGCGTCGACTTCGCGTCGCTGCCGGTCGAGCCGCTCGATCACGATATCGGTGACGAATGGGACCTGGGCGACTGCCGCACGATCGCCCTGACCGCGACCGGGGGACTCGTGCAGCTTGCCGATTGGCGTCCGTTGATGGACGACCCGACCGTCGAGCTCACCGTTGACGTCGCTGCCACCCCGGATCGCCCGACGGTGTACGTCCAGGACTGGGTCTACGAGATCGATCACTTCTACCCGCACGCCGACGGCTCGGCCAATGCCTACGGATCGACAACCGGGGTGCTTCCCGCCCCGCCCGACGGAGCCCCGGCATTCATCGACGGATGCAAGAACCCCGATGACGAGTCCGGCCAGCCGAACACGACCCTGTCGCTCTGGCAGGTGCTGTACGGCGGCTTCGCCGACGAACGGGAGTTCTTCGTCGGGATGGTCGACCCGTCACTGCCCACCGCCTGGGGAGGCCTGGCGACGGGTGGCACGCAGACCGCCTGGGTGAGGATGAATCCGACCTGGTCGGACACGGCCCCGTGGTCCCTCGCCGGCGCCGGGACCTTCGCCCACGAGGTCGGCCACCTGACGGGGCTGAAGCACGTGGCCTGCGCCGACTTCGATGACGACGGCGTCCCGGACGAGTTGAAAGGCGGAGCCACCGATCCATCGCATCCCCAGGAGGATCGATTCCCGTCCTGTTCGCTGGCCGAGGTTCGCGAGCAGGGGTATTACGGCTTCGATGCGTACTGGGACGTCTTCGGTATGCCGGGCCCGGCCGTCATCTCGAACAATCCGGCCGCACCTGACGCCAGCGTCGCACGACCGCTGCTCGGCTACTGGGGTCCGAAGTGGATCGATCCGTACCACTACTGCCGACTGCTCGTCTACTACGGCGTCCCGTGCGACCCGGCCACGATCGATGAGCCATTCAATCCTCCGACGGACCCGGACGGCGACTTCTGGATCCCCACCGGCCACGGCGATCCGCCACCCAATCCCGGGGTCCCGCTGCTGATCGCAGTCGGCAGCGTCAACGTAAATGCGCGAACTGCCGAGGTCACACCGCTCCTGACAGTCCTGGATCCGCCGACGGAAGCGCTGGAGCGCCTTGAGCGCCAGACCGTCGTCCCGTCGGCCCTCGTCGGTCCGCGCCTCGTCGCCCGGGACGCCCTCGGGGTGGAGCGCTACGCCGTCCCGATCGTCGAACAGTCCTCGATTGATGTCAGCGGCCCTTCCATCGACTTCAACCTCATCGTCCCGCTGGATGCCGCGGTCGCGACCGTCGCCGTGGAGGCGGTTGACGGCACGGTGCTCGCGACGCTGGCCGTTTCACCGAATGCGCCGACGGGCAAGTGGCGGACGTTCGAGGGCGGCGGGCTCGTGGGCAATGCCGCGCTGCTCGAGGACGAGGTCCTGGTCGGCTTCATCGGCTCGGACCCGGATGGCGACCCCCTGAGCGCAACGCTCCTGTACAGCCCCGACGGCGAACGGTGGCAGGTGGTGGCGACCGGGATCACGGGTGAGCGGACCCTCCGCGATGAGCTGCGGGACCTGCCCGGCTCGGATCACGGGCGCCTGCGGTTCATCATCAGCGATGGGACGCGGGCGACGATCGCCGAGGGCGAGCCGGTCGTGATCGTCCCGAACCGGGCGCCGAGGCCGTGGATCGTCGCCCCGAACGCCGGCGTCATCTTCCCGCTCGGGGCCCCGATCGTGCTGTCCGGCGAAGCCGCCGATCCGGAGGACGGCCGGCTCGGCGCGAGCCAGCTGCGCTGGACCTCGTCACTGGATGGTGCGCTTGGCGAGGGACGCGAGCTACGCGTCACGAACCTCAGGGCGGGCAGCCACTCAATCTCCCTGACCGCGACCGACGCGGATGGCACCGAGGCCTCGGCCACGATCGACCTCACGGTAGACGGCTCACTCGTCGCACCGGTCCTTCCCGCCTCGCTCGAGACCGCCGTCAGCCGCATCTTCGATCGCCTCGCCGCCGGCGAGGACCCGGCTCCCGCTCCGCCCGCTAGTCGGGCCAGCAACCCGGACTTCCTCTGGTTCCCGATCGCCCTTGGTGCCCTGATCGTGGCCGTCATGATCGTCGTGACAATCAGCCGGCTCCGTTCCGCGCGCCGATCTGGCGGCACCGGCCAGGATGTGGCGACCCTGATGGACTTCGAGTTTGATGGCCAGGCAACGGGCGATCCGCGGTCGGCCGGGCTCCACGGCCAGAAGGATCAAGATCTGACGATCGAGAACGACACCGGGGGGTCCGCTCCTCAGGCGGGCGGCCTCCGGGACGACGGCGTGGTCATCATCGACGGCAGCGTCCCATCGAGCGCACCGGACAGCGACATCACCGTGAAGGGCTCGAAGATCAAGGAGAACTAGCCCGAGCCGACCCTACTGCAGCACCGTCAACTGTCGGCCCGCCGCCTGCACAGGCGCCAGCGACTCGGCCAGCAACTCCGCGATGTCCACGGCCCGGACCGAGCCGCCTTCGTTGCCTGGTGCCGATTCCAGGCCGTCCTTGAGCATCGTCATGCAGAACGGGCACTCCGTGGCAACGGTGGTCGCCCCGGTGGCCAGCGCCTGGTCCGTCCGCGACGCATTGATCCGTGTTCCGCGGGTTTCCTCCATCCACATCCGGCCACCGCCGGCGCCACAGCAGAACGTGTTCTTGCCGTTCTTCTCCATCTCGACGAGGTCCAGGCCCGGGACGGAGCCCAGGACGTCTCGCGGCTCGGCCACGACGTCGTTGTAGCGGGCCATGTAGCACGAGTCGTGGAGCGTGACCGATCGCCTCGGCGTGGCGTCGTCGTCGATCACCCGGAGCCGGCCGTCGGCCAGCAGTTCCTTCAGGAACGCCGAGTGATGGACGACCCGGAAGTTGCCGCCCAGCTGGCCGTACTCGTTGCCGATCGAGTTGAAGCAGTGTGGGCAGGCGGTGACGATCGTCTTCTCGCCCATCCGGTAGCGATTGAGCGTCTCGACGTTGCCGCTGGCGAGCATCTGGTAGACGTAGTCGTTGCCCATCCGACGCGCTGGATCACCGGTGCACGATTCTTCCTGACCGAGTACCGCGAAGTTGATCCCGGCCGCGTCCAGGCAAGTGGCGAACGCTCGCGCCACCTTGCGGTTGCGCTCGTCGAAGGCCGCTGCGCAGCCGACCCAGTACAGGACGTCCAGCTCGCCGAGCCTCCCCGCGGCGGCAACGTCGGCGACGATCGGGACCTCGAAGGCGAGGCCCTTCGTCCAGTCGAGGCGCCCGGTCGGCGGCTGGCCCCACGGGTTGCCGACGCCCTCCATGTTGCGGAAGGCGCCGTTGAGCTCGGCCGGGAAATGCGAGTCCTCGAGGACCAGGTTCCGTCGCAGCCCGATGATCTTGTCGACGTGCTCGATGAGGACGGGGCAGGCCTCCACGCACGCGCCACAGGTCACGCAGTCCCAGACCGCATCGAACGGGATCGCGTCGTCGACGATCGGCTTGGCAAGGCGGTCGGCGTGGACCGTGTCGTCGAGGCCGTAGGTCTCACGGACGATCGTCGAGTTCGGGATGAGAGGAAGGCCGTGCTCGGCCTCCACGGACATCTCGCGGATGCCCATGATGAAGTGCTTGGGATTGAGGGGCTTGCCGGTGTTCCAGGCCGGACAGGCCTGCTGACAGCGACCGCACTCCGTGCAGGTGAAGCCGTCCAGCATGTCCTTCCAGCCGAGGTCGGCCAGGGTCCGGAGGCCAAAGGTCGCGTCTTCGGCCTCGAGGTCCATCTTCGGCAGCTCGCCGCGCGGGGCTAGCTTCCGGTAGTAGATGTTGAAGAAACTTGTCGCGATGTGGAGGTGCTTGCTCTCCGGCAGGTGTACGAGGAATGCGGCCACGATCAGCTTGTGTGTCCACCACAGGATCCCGAACCCGGCCGCGAGGAGGCCATGGTCCACGCCTCGAAGCGGGGCGGCGAGGAACGACGCAATGAATGCCCCGGGCACCTCGCCGAAGGCCGCGACCTCGAAGACCTGGGCGAAGAACTCCGCGGCGACGAGCCCGCCGATCATCGCCAGGATCAGGAGGCCGTCCCGGCTGTAGGTCAGCCGCGCCGGACGTGAGATGAGCCGGCGCTCGAACGCCCACAGGATGGACCCGAGGACACCGACGGCGACTACGTTCTGCATGCCCGAGATCGCGGCCCAGACGAGACCGTCGAACGGGATCGAGAGGATCGTCTGGATGATGCCCCCGGTCACGGCGTTGGCTGTGCCGACCGTCAGCAGGACGAAGCCCCAAAAGATCCCGAAGTGCATGAGCCCGGCCCTGGGGTCCTTGAACATCCTCGTCTGGAAGAAGGCGTACCGGATGAGGCCGAGCGTGCGCGCCGGAATGTCCGAGAAGAAGCCCGGACCGCTCGGCCTTGCGGCCGCAAAGATCCGGAGGTGGCGGGCCATCGCCAGGGCAAAGAACGCGGCCGCGCCCCAGAAGACCAGGAAGACGACGGGATACGCGGGGACCTCGGCGAACACCGGGAACATCAGCCGGCGTTCTCCTTCGCCTCATCGCGTGCGCCAGCCGCCGCGGCTCGTCGTGCATGGTCGTGATCGTGCGGGCCGGCGAGGGTTTCCAGGGCGTGGGCGAGGAGGGGCTCCACGGCGGCCAGGGACTCGAGCGCGGCCCCGGGGCTCCCGGGCACATTGATGACCAGCGACCGACCAACCACGCCGGCGATGGCACGGGAGAGATCGGCCAACGGCGTCACTCTCCTCCCGGCGGCCCGCATCGCCTCGGCGATCCCGGGGATCTCATAGGTCACGATAGAGCGGGTCGCCTGCGGGGTCACGTCGCGGGGGGTGAGGCCCGTGCCGCCGGTCGTCAGGACCAGCGCGTGGGTCGCCGAAGCGGCGCTGATCGCCGCGGCGATGGCCGGGATGTCATCCGGCACGAGCCCGCGTGTCACGGATCCGCCGATCTCGTCGATCCTCGCGGCGAGGGCCGCTCCGGAACGGTCCTCCCGGACTCCCGCTGAGACACCGTCGCTCACGGTCAGGACCGCGACCCGAGTCCCGGCCGGCAGCGTTGCCGGTCTCTCAGCCGCCACCTCGATCAGCTCTTCCGGATCCGGCCGGCGGCACGCTCCCCGGACCGGGCGCCGGGTCGTGGAGCGCCCGGCCCCGCGGGCATGTCGGGCTGGCGGCGCCACTCGCCGCTCTTGCCGCCCGACTTGGAGACCAGGCGAATGCCGCGGATCTCGACGCCACGTTCCACGGACTTGACCATGTCGTACACCGTCAGGGCTGCAACCGACGCTGCGGTGAGCGCCTCCATCTCGACGCCCGTTTGCCCGGTGGTTGCCGCCTCGGCACGGATGCGAAGGCCGCCGGCCGCCCGATCCGGGGTGATCGCCACGACCAGGTCTGTCAGGGCGAGCGGGTGGCAGAGCGGAATGAGTTCGGAGGTCCGCTTGCCGCCCATCACCCCGGCGAGTTCGGCCGTCGTCAGGACGTCACCCTTGGCGCCGCCCCCGTCGATGACCGCGGACAGCGTCTCAGCGGACATGCCG
>JACVXW010000170.1 GCA_015661135.1 Chloroflexota bacterium | reverse complement strand
GCGGTCCTCGGCCACCCGCGCGAATTCGCGGAGCGTCGCATGGAGAAACCACCCGAGCCAGACGCTTTCCCCGCGCCCCTCCCGGCCGACCCGGTTCATGCCGTCATTCCAGTCGCCCGTGCCGATCAAGGGAAGGCCGTGGGCGCCGACGGCGAGCGCCCGGTCGAGTGCGCGGGCGCAGTGCTCGAAAAGGGTCCCCTGCTCCGATGACATGTCCGGTTGAAAATACGATTCCTCCTGCCCCGTCGCGAGTGTCGGCCCGTCGAGGAAGGAGACGACCTCGTCCAGCACCGCCGCATCTCCGGTCGTGTCCCGATAGTGGAGAACGGCGTAGGGCAGCCAGACCGCATCGTCGGAGATCCGTGTGCGAACGCCGCGGCCGGAGGGCGGGTGCCACCAGTGCTGCACATCGCCCTCCACGAACTGGCGGGCCGCCGCTCGGAGGAGGTGCTCGCGCGCGATTCCCGGCGTCGCCACCGACAGGGCCATCACATCCTGGAGCTGGTCGCGAAATCCATACGCCCCGCCGGCCTGATAGAATGCGGAGCGCGACCAGACCCGGCACGCGAGCGTCTGGTAGAGCAGCCAGCGGTTGAGCAGCAGGTCCATAGACCGGTCCGGAGTCCTCACTTGGACCGCGCCGAGCACCTCGTCCCAGCGGTCCTCGACGGCCCGCAAAACCATGTCGAGGTCGGCCGTCCTGTAGCGCGCGATCAAGGCGCCCGCCTCCTCGCGAGTCGCGGCCTCGCCGAGGAAGAACACGACGTCGACCCGTTCTCCCGCGCGAAGCTCGAGGATGGTCTGGAGCGCGCCGCACGGGTCGAGGCCGGCGCCGACCCGTCCCAAGAGTCTGCCCTCCCGGGTGAGGGCCGCCGGGCGCTCGAGGACGCCGTTCCGCCCGAGGAACTCCGTCCGATCACCCGTCCACGCCGTCTGCGCCCCGCCGAGATCGGCGAACGCCACGCGGCCGGCAAAGTCACTGCTCCAGGTATTGCGCGCGTGCATCGCCTTCGTATCCGGGTCGATCTCGGTCACGATGAACGGGGCGGAGGCGCTGCGAGACACCCCGAGCACCCACTCGACATAGGCGGTCACCGACAGCCGCCGCGTCCGGCCCGACGCGTTCCTCACCGTCAGGCGGGACACCTTGATCGGGTCCTCGGGCGGCACGAACTGCAGAAGCTCGAGCGAGATGCCGTGCGAGACGTAGTCGAAGCGGCTATAGCCCTGGCCGTGTCTCGCCGTGTAGGGCTGGCCGGCCTCGCGGATCGGCAGCGCCGTCGGACTCCACAACTCGCCGCTCTCCTCGTCCCGGACGTAGATTGCCTCACCCGGCGCGTCGTTGACCGGATCGTTCGACCACGGGGTGAGCTGGTTCTCCCGGCTATTGATCGACCACGTGTACCCGGAGCCCGACTCGGAGACCTGAAAGCCGAAGACCGGATTCGAGATCACATTGATCCAGGGGGCCGGTGTGGATTGCCCCGCCTCGAGGATCGTCACGTACTCCCGCCCCTCCGCCGCAAAGCCTCCCAGACCGTTGAAGATCTCGAGCTCCGGCCGTGGCAACGGGAGATCCGGCAGCGGCCTGGTCGCGGGCAGCCGCCGCAGGGGAGCGACCGGCGGGGGCTCGGGTCGCTGCTCGCGCGTGATCTGATCGGCCAATGTCCCGCGCCGATTCGACAGCACCGCGCGGGCCACGGTGAGCAGGGCATCGCGCTGTGAAGGAGTGATGCGGTCCGATCGGAGGATATACACGCTGCCGTGCGGCGCGTGTCCCTCATGGGCCGCTGCCGATTGGCTCGTGCGGACCAGCGTCTCCAGCAAGGATTGCAAGTCCTGCACGTACGACGGCGCCCGCTCGTTCAGGATGACCAGGTCGACCGCGAGCTGCTTCATCCGCCAGTATTCGTGGGCGCGGAGCAGCTGCCGCACGATGCCCACATCGTCGGGGTCGTCGATCTGCACCAGGACAATCGGGATATCCCCCGAGATCCCGTGCGGCCACAGGGCCGCGGGACCGCCCGTGTCACGCGTGAGCACGTCAGCCGAGGGCCGGAGCGTCCGGTCCAGGAAGAGCACGCGGCGGGCGAGACTCTGGAAGAGGTGGGCCTCCTCGGGCCCGACGCCGAGATGATGCAGCTCCACCTGGGCCTGGGTCCACGCCAGGGTAGCGGCACGGTCGAACGTGACCGCGTGGCGGTACTTCTCGGCGAGGCCAAGGGCCTGCTCGCGCGACGGCGCGACCATGGTCGAGAACGACACCCGAACGGTGACGCCCGGGGGGATGCGCACACGCCGTCGCAGACTCACGATCGGATCCAGCACTGAGCCCACAGTGTTGGAGAGAGCCCGGCCCTCGATCAGCGAGAGGGGCATCCGGACCCCGCGGCCGCGGCCGAGAAACCGGGCGCGGTCGGTTTCCCACTGGAGGTCGCCGACGGTTTCGCCCTCGACGGCCACCACGTGCGCCAGCCAGAGCCGCGGCTCGTCAGGCGATCTCGGCCGGCGCGTCGCGAGCACCACGTCCAGCTCGGGAACGCACTCCGTCTGGACGAAGAGGTTCGAGAACGCGGGGTGGACCGCATCGGCCGCCGGCGGCACCAGCACGACCTCGGCATACGATGTCAGCTCGATTTCCCGGGTTCGTGTCCCCAGGTTCATGACCGAGACACGGCGCACCTCAGCGTCGTCTTCCGGAGAGACGAGCACGTCGAGCGTGGTGGTGATCGAGCCATCCTGCCTGGCGATCTTCGCCCGGTCCTCGGAGAACACCACCTCGTACCTCTCCGGCTCCCGTCCGGCGGGCTGGTAGCCGGCCGACCAGACCTGGCCGCTGTGCGCATCGCGGAGGTAGACGTACGTGCCCCCCACGTCGCGCGTGACGTCCTCTCTCCAGCGGGTCACGGCGATGCCGCGCCAGCGGCTGTAGCCTCCGCCCGCGGCCGTGATCATCACCGCGTAGCGCCCATTCGACAGGATATGCGTGCGCGGGAGCGCTCCGTGGGGCGTGGTGAAGCGCCGGACGACCGGAGGGACGAACTCTCGCGCGTCGCCGATCGCCATCACGTCTTCCGCAGGCGGTCGGGCGACCGCGACGTCTCGCGGTGTCCGCTCCTGCAGCAAGAGGTCGGTCGCCTGGACGAGGGGCTCGGTGTGAAAGCGCGCGCGCATGATCCCGCCGTGAAGGACATTGTCGAGGGCGACGAGCGATATGCCTTGGTGGTGCGCCATGTAGGCGCGGACAATGGCCACCAGGGCATTTTCGGGAAGCCGGGACGGCGTGTAGTCGAGAGCTTCGTAGAAACCGTATATGCCGCTACCGCCGGCGTCCGCGAGACGCTGGAAGTTTCGGACCGCGGCCCCTGGATCGATCATGGCCGCCAGCGCGGTCGCGTACGGGGCGACGACGACATCGTCGCTCAGCCCCCGCCGGAGCCCGAGGCCGGGCACGCCGAAGTTCGAATACTGGTAGGTCATCTCGAGGTCGCGGGCGTTGTAACCGGACTCAGAGACTCCCCAGGGCACGCCGCGCTCTGCGCCATAGCTGATCTGGCGCCGGACGACGAGCC
>JACVXW010000169.1 GCA_015661135.1 Chloroflexota bacterium | reverse complement strand
TCGCGCGCCGGGTACCAGGGCGCGAAACCGATCGCGCCTTGCCGCATCCCGGGAGGCGACAGCACCAACCGGCCAGCCGGCCCGCGCCAGGGCGGCGCCGAGGGCGGTCCCGACGGCTCCAGCTCCCACGATCCCGATGACGGGTGGCTCGTCGGGGCCTGACTGGACGTGGGGATGCGCGTGATCCGAGGCGTGGACCTCGGCACCGTGCCGATGATGCCCCGGCTGCTCCGGATCCAGGTCGATGCCCTTGTCGCGCAGCTCGCGGAGCGTGTCGTCGACCCGGCCCGATTCGCCGCCCGCGTCGCCCTCGGCCGATTGGTTCTCTCGCGGATCCGGCCACGCCCTCACCGAGTGACGCCTGCGTCGGTGCGGGCCGGGGGCGCGGAGCGGCCGGCGCGGTACGCTTGCACGTGACGAGTGTAGCCAACCGCCCAAGGACAGACCCCGTGACGACCCACGATCCATTCGGCGCCCGCAGCCCGCTCGGCCCTGGGCTGCCGGACCGCTACGACCTCGCGGTCCTCAGTTCGCGGATCGACCTCGCGCGCGCGCCGATGACCCTCAAGATCCTGCTCGAGAACCTGCTCCGTCACGCCGGCGGCGGACTCGTGGGCCCGGACGACGTGGACCGCCTCGCCTCGTGGCGACCAGGGGCCGGCGGCGACGCCGAGGTCCCGTTCATGCCGTCTCGGGTGGTCCTCCAGGACTTCACCGGGGTTCCCGCGGTCGTCGACCTGGCTGCCATGCGCGATGCGATGGCCGATCTGGGCGGCGATCCCGCGCGCGTGAACCCTCTGGTCCCGGCCGACCTGGTCATCGATCACTCCGTCCAGGTGGACGCCTTCGGGACGCCGGCGGCGTTCGCCTTCAACGTCAATCGGGAGTACGAGCGCAACGGCGAGCGCTACCAGCTGCTCCGCTGGGCGCGGACGGCGTTCCGCGACCTGCGGGTCGTCCCGCCCGGAACCGGGATCGTCCACCAGGTCAACCTCGAGTTCCTGGCCACCGTCGTGACCGACCGGCGGGACGCCCATGGCCCGGTGGCCTTCCCAGATACCCTCGTCGGCACCGATTCGCACACCACGATGATCAACGGGCTCGGTGTCCTGGGCTACGGCGTCGGCGGCATCGAGGCCGAGGCGGTCCTGCTCGGCCAGCCGCTCTACCAGCCGATGCCCCGGATCGTCGGCGTCCGGCTGACCGGCGAGCTCCCGCAGGGGTCCACGGCGACCGATCTGGTGCTGGTGGTGACCGAGCTCCTGCGGGGCTTCGGCGTCGTGGATTCGTTCGTCGAGTTCGCCGGCGACGGCCTGGCCGGCCTGACCCTCGCGGACCGGGCGACGATCGCCAACATGAGCCCGGAGTTCGGGGCCACGTCCACCCTCTTCCCGATCGACGACGAGACGCTCGCCTACCTTCGCCTGACCGGACGACCGGAGGCGCGCGTCGGCCTCGTGGAGCGCTACGCGAAGGAGCAGGGCCTGTGGCGGGCGCCGGGTCCGGGTCCGGACTTCGATGCGCTCCTGACCTTGGACCTTTCCACCGTCGCCCCGTCGGTCGCCGGGCCGCGGCGACCACAGGATCGGGTGGTCCTGCCCGACCTGCCGGCCAGCTTCCATGCCGCCTACCCGCAGTCCGGCCCGGGCGGCGGCACGCCGACGGGTGTGCCGGTCGAGGTGGCCGGCCTGCACGCCGAGATCGGGCACGGCTCGGTCGTGATCGCGGCGATCACCTCGTGCACCAACACCTCGAACCCGACGGTCATGGTCGGTGCGGGGCTGCTGGCCCGCAACGCGGTCGCCCGCGGGCTGCGGGTCTCGCCGAGCGTCAAGACCTCGCTGGCGCCGGGCTCGAAGGCCGTCACGAGCTACCTCGAAGCGGCCGGCTTGATGGCGCCGCTGGAGCAACTCGGGTTCGCCCTGGCCGGGTACGGCTGCACGACGTGCATCGGCAACTCGGGTCCCCTCGACGGACCGATCGCCGAGGCCATCGAACGCAACGATCTCATCGCGGCCGCCGTGCTGTCGGGCAACCGGAACTTCGAGGGACGGATCCATCCCCTCGCCCGCGCCAGCTACCTCGCCTCGCCGCCGCTGGTGGTGGCGTTCGCCCTCGCGGGCCGGATGGACGTGGACCTCACGACGCAGCCGCTCGGCATCGACGATGACGGGCGCCCGGTCTTCCTGGCCGATGTCTGGCCGAGCCCGGACGAGATCCGGGCGGTCATCCGGGACTCGATCCATCCGGACCTATTCCGGCGCACCTACGCGACGGTGTTCGAGGGTGACGATCGGTGGCAGGCCCTGCCGATCCCGGACGGGGACCGGTATGCATGGGACCCGGAGTCCACATACATCGCGCGCCCGCCGTTCTTCGACGGCATGACCGCCCAGCCGGCACCGATCCGCGCGATCGAAGGAGCGAGGGCACTCGCCGTTCTCGGCGACAGCGTGACCACGGACCACATCTCGCCAGCCGGCTCGATCGCCGCCTCGTCGCCGGCCGGCGCCTGGCTCCAGGCGCGTGGCGTGGCACCGCTCGAGTTCAACTCGTATGGCTCGCGGCGCGGGCACCACGACGTCATGGTTCGCGGCACGTTCGCCAACATCCGGCTCCGCAACGGTCTCGTCGAGGGACGCGAGGGTCCGTTCACCCGGCACCTCCCGGACGGCGAGGAAACGACGATCTTCGAAGCCGCCCAGCGCTACGCGGCGGAGGGCGTGCCGCTCATCGTCCTGGCCGGCAAGGAATACGGCTCCGGGTCGTCACGGGACTGGGCAGCCAAGGGCGCCACCCTGCTTGGCATCCGGGCGGTCATCGCCGAGAGCTTCGAACGAATCCACCGGAGCAACCTCGTGGGCATGGGCGTCCTGCCGCTCCAGTTCCTGCCCGGCGAGTCGATCGATCGGCTCGCGCTGACCGGCCGCGAGTCGTTCACGATCGACGGTGTCGCGGGCGGCCCGGAGGCGCGTAGTCGGTTGACCGTCCGAGCCGTGGGCGACGCCTCCGGACAGACGACCTCGTTCGAGGTGGACTGTCGGCTGAACGGCCCGATCGAGGTCGACTACTACCGCCACGGCGGGATCCTCCCCGCCGTCCTGCGCCGGATCGCCGCCGAGTCGCGGGCCGAATGATGCCGCCAGCGGCCCGGACGGCCGAACGCCCCCGGCGGCGCCGAGGGCGTTGACCTGGAGGAGGATCTGCCGGGCCCGCGCCCGGACACGCCGGTTGGACGCGGAACGATGGCCGCGCGTGACGCTGCCTGTTCGTTCCGTGACGAGGCGCCGAATCGGAACGGGGACCCCGGCGGGTCCCCGTCAACGCTGCATGATGGTGGGCGATACTGGATTCGAACCAGTGACCTCGCGGATGTGAACCGCGCGCTCTAACCGACTGAGCCAATCGCCCCGTGCCCGCTCCGGCTCACAGCCGGCTCGGGGCGCCGATCATACATCCAGGTCGGGCCAGCGAGCTACGAGCGCCGCCCGATCCACGCCGTCGACGGCCACGAGCTGGCCTCGTTGGCTCGCCCGTCGGCGGGCACCGCAGCGACCCGGACGATCAGGTGGCCGTCGCGCACGCCCTCGATCACGTCTCGTCCGCTTCGCGCGGTCACCCGAACCGGAATTCGGAGCTCGCGCGGGTCGGGCGTGGTCATGACAGGGTTCGAACGATTGCTCCGAGGACGAGGATCACGATGAGTGGCGAGAAGTCGAACATGCCGCCCTTCGGCAGGAGCCTCCGCACGGGCCCCAGGACGGGCTCCGTCACCTGGATCAGGAACCGTGCCACGCGGGACTCTCCGGCCGGCTCGACGTAGGACAGCAGGACGCGCCCGATGACGAGGATCTCGAGGGCGAGCGCCAGGAAGCGCAAGAAGTTGAGGAGGAATGCGGTACCCATCGCGCCGAGTCTAGCCTACGTGAACGACTGTCCCGGATCGCCCGTCGCTGGTCCGATTCACTCGGCCTCGGCCGCTCCCGGTCCGCCGGCCGCCGGTCGCTCGCCGAAAATCGCCCGGCCGACCCGGACGACCGTGGCTCCTTCTTCCACGGCCACCTCGTAGTCATCACTCATCCCCATCGAGAGGTCCGGCCCAAGGCCCGGGTGGCGCCGCCTGAGCGTTTCGGACAACCGGCGGAGGGCGACGAAGGTCGGCCTGGCGGCCTCCGATTCCGGGACCAGCCGACCGACCGTCATCAGCCCACGCACATCGAGGTCGGGCAGGTCCAGGACCGCCGGAAGCGCTGCTGTCAGATCCGACGGGCTGAACCCCGTCTTCGTCGGATCGTCGTCCACGTTGACCTGGATGAGCACCGGCAGCGGCCGGCCGGGTCGGATTTCCGCGGAGAGGCGGCTGAGGCGCTCGGCTAGCGTCGTGCCGTCAACTGTCTGAACGAGCCCGAACCGTTCGACGACTCGTCGGGCCTTGTTCGCCTGGAGGGGACCGACCAGGTGCCATGTCGCGCCCGCCACTTCGTCCATCTTGGCAAGCGCTTCCTGGACGCGGTTCTCGCCGAGAGTGTCGAGGCCGGCCGCGACCGCGGCCCGAAGGCGTGCCGGCGGGACGGTCTTTGACACCGCCACGAGCATGATCTCGGTTGCCGACCGGCCGGCCCGCCGCGCAGCGTGCTCGATCCGTTCGAGGGCGCGGGCACGGGCCAGACCGAGGGCGGCCGCCTCCGCCGGATCGAACCGGAACGGGCCGGGATTCAGGTCGAGATCGGTGCTATCGCTCTGCATGAACCGACACGCGGCGCCTCAGGCGAGCATCGAGGCGACCACCCGCCGCGTCAGACGCCCGCAAGCGTAACTCGCAACGCCGCAGGCGAGCCCGCGGCAAGGCAATGGCGAGGACGCGAGCGAGCGGACCTCAAGGTGCGTGAGCGAGCGCCCGGAGCCGGCAACGCCGCAGCGGGCCGCATCCGGCGTCGCCCTACTTTTGGCGGCGGAGGAACGAGGGGATTTCCAGGTCGTCCGCGTCGAAAGCCGCGCGCTTGACGGGCGCCGGCTCCCCGACCGAGCGGCCGCCGTTGCGGGCGGCGGCCTCGTCCGGGCGGGCGCCCGGGGCGTCCGGGACGCCGGCGTCGTTGAGTTGGGTCCGCTGGCGCTCCAGCTCCTCGAGGAAGTCGCGCGGCGCCCGGGCGGTCGCATCCACCGGTGCGGCCGCGTGGGCCGGGCCGCGATGGGTCGTCCGCCGACCGTCGAAGCCCGTCGCGATGACCGTGATCATGACCTCGTCGCCGAGCCGCTCGTTGAAGCTGGTCCCGAAGATGATGTTGGCCTCCGGGTCCGCAGCTGCGCGGATCTCCTCGGCAGCCTCCGTCACTTCGAACAGCGACAGGTTGGACGAGCCGGTAACGTTGAACAGGATCCCCTGGGCGCCGTTGATGTTGACCTCCAGGAGCGGGCTGGAGATCGCCTGGCGGGCGGCCTCTACCGCGCGGTTGTCGCCACTGGCGCGGCCGATCCCCATCAGGGCCGAGCCGGCGTCCTTCATGATCGCGCGGACGTCGGCGAAATCCAGGTTGATGAGGCCGGGCATCGTGATGATGTCGCTGATTCCCTGAACGCCCTGGCGCAACACGTCGTCCACGACGCGGAAGGCGTCCAGGATGGAGGTGTTCTTCTGGACCACGTCCCGGAGACGGTCATTCGGGATCGTGATCAGCGTGTCCACCTTGGCCTTGAGCTCTTCGGCGGACTTTTCGGCCGCGAGCTTGCGCTTGGCGCCCTCGAACGAGAAGGGCTTGGTGACGACGGCAATAGTCAGTGCGCCAGCGGCTTTGGCCAGTTCGGCAACGACCGGAGCGGCACCGGACCCGGTACCTCCACCAAGACCCGCCGTGATGAAGACCATGTCCGAGCCCTCGAGAGCCTGGCCGATCTTGTCGGCATCCTCCTCGGCAGCGCGCTGGCCGATGGAAGCGTCGCCGCCGGCACCGAGGCCGCGGGTGATCTTGTCCCCGATCCGGATCTTGTGCGGCGCGTCGGCCTGGAGGAGGGCCTGCGCATCCGTGTTCAGCGCGATGAACTCGACGCCCATCATCTCGGCGCGGATCATCCGGTTCACGGCGTTGCTGCCGCCGCCGCCGACACCGATGACGCGGATCAGGGCAAAGTTTTCCGAATCAGAACGCAGGGCCACCGTACTCCTCCATTGGCCTTCCCGGGGCCGAGGCTGAACCGTCTGGATAAGGTGACCCGGAGCCGTCCTGGAGCGGTATCGGCGCCCCCGTGATGTGCCCCTCGATTCTGGGCCGAATCGTGGATAACTCGGACGCCGTCCGGCGGCCAGCACGGGGCTGCGACCTACGGGAAGATGCTCCGGAGGGCGTCCCGGAGGCGCCCGAGGATGCCGAACGCCGGCGCCGACTCGTAGCGCGCCGGCTCGCCCTCGGCGAGCGACCGGGCGCCCCAGTGGAGGAGGCCGATCGCCGTCGCGTACGCCGGCGTGAGGATCGTGTCGGTCAGGCCACCCACGCCCGTCGGGGCGACGACGCGGACCGGCATCTGGAGGACCTCGCGGCCGAGCTCCGCGATCCCGGACAGCTGGGAAGCCCCGCCGGTGAGGATGATCCCGGCCGGGAGCATGCCCGCGCCGGCCGCCCGCATCTCTGCACCCAGGAGTTCGAACGTCTCGCGCATCCGGGCCTCGATGACCTGGCACAGCTCGAGCCGGCTGATCATCCGGCCGGCCTCCTCGCCGAGGACCGAGACGCTGATCTCCTCGTCCTCGGTCACGCCGCGCAGGTCGCAGGTGCCATGGTGGAGCTTGAGCTCCTCGGCAACGGGCAGCGAGGTCTTGATGCCGATCGCCACGTCATTCGTGACGAAATTGCCGCCGACGGGGAGGACGCTCGTGTGGAACGGCGAGCCCTCGTTGAACATGGCGAGATCGATGGTGCCGGCCCCGATGTCGGCGACCGCGACGCCGAGCTCCTTCTCCGTGTCCGTCGCCACGGCGTCCGCCGCCGCGAGGGCGTTCGCGACCCGCTCGTCGATCTTGACCCCGGCCGCGGCCACGCACTTGGTCAGGTTCTGAACCGCGGTCGCGGGCGCGGTGACGATGTGGGTCTCGACCTCGAGGCGAAGGGCGCTCATCCCGAGCGGGTCCTTGACGCCCTCCTGGCCGTCGACGATGAAGCCACGCCGCTCGACGTGGAGGACCTCGCGATTGGACGGGATGGCAACCGCCCGGGCGACCTCGATCGCGCGGAGAATGTCCTCACGGCTGACCTCGCGATCGTGCGCGGTCACGGCCACCTGGCCGGTGGAGTTGAGGCTCTCGACCTGGGCCCCGCCAACACCCACGAACGCCTTGTCGATCTTCCAGCCGGACAGTCGTTCAGCTCGCTCCACGGCGTCGGCGATGCTCCGGACCGTCAGGTCGATGTTGACGACGGCGCCCTTCTTGAGCCCGGACGAGGGCACCGTCCCGTGCCCGATCACGGTGACCCGGCCGTCCCGGCCGACCTCGCCGATGAGCGCACAGACCTTGCTCGTGCCGACGTCGATACCGACGAGGACGCCTTCCACCACGCTTCTGCCTGCTCCCTCCCGGTCGCCCCGGGTCAGATGAAGTGTCGCCGGATCAGGGCGACGTTGTTGAAGATCCGGAACCCGAAGTTGATGAGCGCCACCAGGTACAGATCCAGCCCCAGCCGGTCACCGATGAACGTCAGGATCACGGCGACCACGGCGTTCGTGACGAAGCCCGAGATGAAGATCCGATTGTCGTAGACCCCGTCCAGCTCCGCCCGCACCGCCCCGAGGACCGAGTCCAGCGCGGCGAGAATCGCCACGGCCGAGTAGCGGCTGAAATCGAAGCTGACGGTAACGTTGAGGACGAGTCCGAGCAGGACACCCACGAGCAGGCCCCCGAGGGGTAGGAACACCGTGGGTCGACCTCGCTGCGGTGCGTTTCTGCAAGGCTACCCGACCGACGCCCGGACGGGCAACTCGGACCGCACGAGCCAGCGGATCTCGTGATCGTGTCGGGGCCCATGACGGCCGGGATCATCACGGAGCGCTGCTCGGGGAGGGAGACCGCAAGGTGAACGTGCCTCTCTCGGGTTCGGACAGGATGACCTGGTCGATGGTCGCCTCGCGGCCGGCAAGCAGGCTCCTCAACAACCGGACCTGGCCGGCGATGATGTCCGGCGGTCGAACGCTCGGGGTATACAGGCCGAAGATCGCGACCCACGAGTCGGGAGACGCCGCGACGACGAACCCGGTCGTCTCGGTGACCGTGACCAGGAGCCCGTCGGCTGCGCTCCCGACGTCGACCGGCTCGAGGGACGCCAGTCGCGTCGCCGCATCGAGGTCGATCGG
>JACVXW010000168.1 GCA_015661135.1 Chloroflexota bacterium | reverse complement strand
ACCCCGCGGCCGCCGCCTCCTCCACGCTGGCATCCGCGGCGAGCCACGCCTCGTCCGGCCCCACGATCAGGAACCCGCCGCCGAACGGGATCCGGTCGCCGGCCAGCCCGGCCACGCGCTTGATCGCCAGCTCGTCCGTTTCCGGCTCACGAACCAGGACCACCGTTCCGACCCGAGGCCACCGGCGGATCGTCGGATCAACGAGCAGCCAGTCGCCCGGTGCGATCCCCGGGAGCATGGAGCCTTCCGCGACGACGACGCGCCACGGCCCACGGAGCCGCTCGCGGAGTCGCGCGGCGCGAGCCGGCCCCGGATTCACGCCGATCGGGTGCCGGATCAGACCTCCGGCCTCTCAGCCGGGCCGGCCGGCGACGCGAGTCTTGCCCGGTCCGCCGGTGGCCTTCCAGGCTGCGTCGACCTCGTCGACCAGCTCCAGGAGACGCTTGGCGTCGGCAAGATCGGTCGAGCCCTTGACCTTGGACACCTGCTTGTTGGCCTGCCAGAACAGGTCGTGCAGGTTGGGGACGGCGGCGAGGTGCTCGGGCTTGAAGTAGTCGTGCCAGAGAACGTCCAGATGATGCTTCACGAGGTCCGCGCGCTGCTCCTTGATCGCGATGGCACGCGTCCGGTAGGCCGCGTCCTCATTCGCCGCGTACTTCTCGACGATGCGGTAGCAGGACTCGGCCTCGATGCGGGCCTGCTCGGGGTCATACACGCCGCAAGGCAGGTCGCAGTGTGCGCGAGCGGTGGTCTTCGGGGCCAGGAGGGCGGAGATGGATCGAAGGGCGAACATGAGACTCCTTCGGGGCACTCGAGTCGATGCTGGATGCACGACTGAGTGTCGGAACCGGCGCCGAACCTGTCAAACGGAGCGTCTCAGGGCGTCGCGAGGCTGTCAGCCTACCGGATCAGGGGGTTGACGATCCCGAGCACGCGGCCCGATACCGGGGCCAGGGCCACGCTCAGTGACGGCTCGATCGGACCGCCCTCCACAGGTGCGCCGAAGTTCAGGGTAACCAGCTGTACGAACGGCTCGCCGGCGCAGTCGATCTGCGCCGGGAGTGCCTGCTTCGGGCAGCCCTGGAGCTCCACGGTCACCGCGACGATCCCACGATCGAGCTGCGACGGCGCCTCGGCGCGGATCACGTCGATCGCGAACCGGACCAGCTCCTCGCACGGAATCGAACCCGGGATGAGGATCTTCGCCCCGCCGCAGCTGGGTGCCGGGACGGCGAGCGGGGTGCGCTCGGGGCCGCCCGCCAGGCCGCAGCTTGCCAGGAACGCAGCGGTCAGGCCCACCGCGAGCCACGTGCGGCCGGCTCGCATGCGCAGCCCCGACCGCGCCTCGGCGCGCCAGGGGAGCAGTCGCGGTCGACGGTGCATGGTCGGCTGACGCCTTCCTCGGATACATGGTTCCGTGAGTGGATCCGCCGGTATCATCCGTGCGATGACCGATCCCGGGTTGCCCAGCGTTGACGGCGCCCCTGCCTGCCCGTTCGTCGCGTTCGATGATGACAGGGACGCCCGGGCCACGAGCCCGGATCATCGCCATCGCTGCTACGCGGAAGTGCGGCCGGCGCCGCTAGCCCTGGCCACCAGGAGGCCTACTGCCTGTCGTCCGCGTTCCCGGTCTGCCCCACGTTCCAGGACTGGGCCAGGCGCGAAGCCGCGCATGCGAAATCAGGAGGAGCAGGCAGCGCACCGGACTCCGGTGCGGCGTCGAAGCCTGATATCGATGCGCGGCCAATGGTCCCGGGTGCCGATCTCTGGGAGCCAGGTCTCACTTCGCCGGGCTCCGCCGGCCGCAACCCGCATCGCGAGTGGACCGCACCCCCTCCGTGGCTTGCCGGATCGCCGGACGGTGGCGAAGCCGAGGAAGACCCAGAGATCCAGATACAGCCGCCGTTTCGCGGCGACGGTCTCGCCGGCTCGTTCGCCGACCGGATCGCGGCCGAACAGCCCGGCCAGTCGGCAGCCCCCGGCAGAAGTCGGGGTGCCGCGCCGCCCCGGCCCTCGGACGACGACGCCGACGGCCAGGACCGCGCCGCGCATGGGTCACGGGACCGGCGCGATCGCCGGGACCCGCGCCGTGACCCGCGCCGGCCCGGCGCCGGCCCGGTTGCCGGTCCTTCCTGGGAGCGGCCCCGCCGAATGGAGGCCTATCCCACCCTCAAGACCCGGATCGGCCTGCCGTCGCTGTCGCTGCCGCCGATCCTTCTGGGTCTCGCGGCCGTCGCGATCGCGGCCGTCGCCCTGTTCTTCCTGCCGGCCCTGCTGGGCGTCGGCAACGCGCCCGAGGCATCGTCCGCTGCGACTGCCTCGCCGAGTCCGAGTGGCATTGCCTCGACCGCCACGCCGTTCGAGCCGACACAGGTGCCCGGGCCCACGCCGCAGATCTACCTCGTCCAGTCGGGCGACACGATGTCGCGCATCGCGAGCAAGTTCGGGATCCCGCTCCAGGTCCTGATCGATGCCAACGCGGTGACGATCCCCAACCCCGACGTCCTCGACATCGGCCAGGAAGTGATCATCCCGTCGATCGCGCCGACCTCGGTGCCCGATGCTGGGGGAACCCCCTCGCCGGCACCGTCCTGAGAACGGCCAGCGTCAGCGGGGGGCGAGGTTGATCGCGGTGATCTTGCCGGCCTCGACCCGGAACGAGGCGTCGAGGTGCTGTGATAGCGCGCCCGGCCGGACCGTCAGGACGTCCGCCTGGTAGGTGATGCCGAGGTCGCGGACCTCGCCGGGAACCATCTTGAGACCGGCCTCCGCCCGCAGGAACCAGCCGCCGACCTGCTCCACGCCGCGCAGGGTCCGCGCGTTGTCCCCGACGTGGATGCGCATCTCGACCTTCTCGTCCATCAGGGCGACCGCACCCGCCCGATCGCCGTCGTTGAGGCGTTCGAAGAAGACTTCCATCGTGTCCACGGCACCCATGCCGCGCAGTGTAGGCGGTTCGGGGATTCCCACCGCCCTCGACGCCGTGGACTCAGAACCCTCCGCCCGCGCCTCCGCCACCGCCGCCACCGCCACCGCCCATCCCGCCGCCGGAGCCGGAGGAGCTCGGGGCGTTCCCGATGGTCCCCATCGCGGCCATCATGCCGCCGATGCTCGGGACCCCGGAGCTCGAGAAGAGGCCTCCGCCGCCACCGCTCGCGCCGCTCCCGAAGGTCGTGCCGTCGCTTCCCCGGAACCAGAGCGGGAAGTAGCCGGTCGTCACCCCCGCCGAGTGGGTGTCCTCCATCGTTCGCGCCAGGACGTCCTCAACCATCCCGGACAGGCCGAGCGCCGTCGCCCAGACGACAGCCCGGTCCGGCGTCTCGAGCCAGGACAGCCCGGACTCCTTCACGACTTGGTCCATGGAACGGGCCTGCTCCATCGTCTTCGAGAGCGTCCGTCGATAGGCGAGCAACCAGGCCTTCTGCATCGCCCCGGCCATCGTTCGTGCCGGCATGGCGCCGGCGAGCACGATCGTGACGATCCCGGCCACCAGCGCCGCGCCGCCGAGGAGCGTCAGCCCGCTCATCGGGATCGAGAAGCCCGCGATGATCAAGGCGCCGCCGGCGGCACCCTCCAGCGCGCCGAGGAGGCGCCACCGGTTCGCGACCTTCGAGGGCCGTTTGGCGAA
>JACVXW010000167.1 GCA_015661135.1 Chloroflexota bacterium | reverse complement strand
CGCCGCCCTGGCCCGCCGGGCTGGGTGGTTCCTCAGCAGGACACGCGAGGCCGAGGGCTTCCGGGGCGCTGCGGCGGACCTCGCCAGACGGGTCGAGATTTCGCTCGGCGATGTGGGATTCGTGATCGACGCAGTTCGCCGCCGGACGACCGAGCCGGAGACAATCACACCGAGCCTGGTTGCGGCGCGCGACGCCATCGAGCGGTACACCGACGAGGTACGGGCGCTCCGGGCGCCGCATGACGCGGTGCCGTACTGCGACGCGATCGTCGCCGAACTGGAGCGCGCCGGCCGCGCCATCGAGCTCGTGGAACATGGCTGCGCCCTGTTCGTTGCGCATCGTCGGATCGCTCGGGGCTCAGAGGCAGAGACCGCCGTCAAGCGGGGATACCTCAACCTGATCCATGCTCGGGAGAGCATCGCGGAGCAGGCGAAGCACGCCATCGATCGCGCCGAGGACGCCTCGCCGGTGCGGCGATTTGGACGGCGGAGCGCCTGATCGCCACTTCATGTAGTGGTATCCTCGGGTAACACCACAACCCCTAGTGGTGGCGAGGAGGTCGGATGCGCTGCCCCCAGTGCGGCGAGCGGGACACCAGGGTCGTCGATTCGCGTGACCTGGACGAAACCGCGACGATTCGCCGCCGCCGAGAGTGCGCCGTCTGCAGCCTCCGGTTCACAACCTACGAACGGATTGAAGCCGCTCGCCTCGTCATCGTGAAACGCGATGGGACCCGCCAGGAATTCGACCGCGACAAGCTGATCTCGGGGCTCCGCAAGGCGCTCACCCGGCGCCCCGTTTCCGCCACGGCCGCGGAGCAGGCCGGCGACGAGATCGAGGCGGCGCTGCGAGCCGAGGGGATGACCGAGGTCCCGTCGCAACGGGTCGGCCAGCTGGCCATGGCGAAGCTGCGCGAGCTGGACCAGATTGCCTACATCCGGTTCGCCAGCGTCTACCAGAGCTTCGACGACCTCGAGGATCTCAAGCGCGAGGTGGACAGCCTGTACGCCCAATGGAGCCCCAAGGAGGGCGCCAGGTGAGCGTCCTCTCGGACCGGGATATCCGCACCGCGCTCGAGTCGGGTGCAGTGGGCATCCGCCCGTACGACCCTGCGGACCTCCAGCCATCGTCGGTGGACCTTCACCTGGATCGCAGTTTCAGGGTCTTCCGGAATAACCGCTATGCATTCATTGACGTCCGGCAGGCCCAGCCGGACCTCACCGAGTTGCTGACCATCGCGGATGACGAACCGTTCATCCTCCATCCGGGCGAGTTCGTGCTTGGCCAGACCCTCGAGTGGGTGGAGTTGCCGGACGACCTCGTGGCCAGGCTCGAGGGCAAGTCGTCCCTGGGGAGGCTGGGCCTCCTCATCCACTCGACGGCGGGGTATGTGGATCCCGGCTGGAAGGGCAACCTGACCCTCGAGCTGTCGAATGTGGCCAACCTGCCGATCGCTCTCTACCACGGGATGAAGATCGGGCAGATCAGCTTCTTCCGGATGTCATCGCCGGTGGATCGGCCGTACGGCAGCGCGGAGCTCGGCTCGAAGTACCAGGGTCAGTCCGAGCCGACGGCGTCGGCCGCGCACCGTGACTTCGCGAACGGCGGGAGGCGCTGACCGGGCGGAATGGGGCTCAACGACGCGGTCCACTGGTCCACCGACCTCGGCGGCGGGACGCGCGTCGCCCTCGTCCAGGCCGGCAGGTTTCGGTCCGATGCCGGCGCGCTCTTCGGGCCGGTACCCAGGATTCTCTGGGACCGCCTCGCGACTGACGAGATCGATCACGATCACCGTCTGCTCCAGGCCCTCAACTGCCTCCTCGTGGAGACGCCGGCCGGGCGGGTACTCGTGGAGACGGGCATCGGCGAGCGGGTCTCGGACAAGGTGCGGGCCATGCGCGCATACGAAGGGACGCCGATCGAGCCGGCACTGCGCGTCGCAGGGTTCGACCCTGGCAGCATCGACATCGTCGCGATGAGCCACCTGCACTTCGACCACGCCGGAGGGCTGCTCACGGCGGACGGCGCTCGAGCCTTTCCCAGGGCGAGGATCGTCGCCCAGCGCGCCGAATGGGACATTGCCCTGACCGACAACAGCCGGATCGTCGCGTCGTATGACCAGCCGGAACTCCGGCTCGTCCGGGATTGGGGCGAATCGGGCTGGGCCGACGGCGAAGTCGAGATCCTGCCGGGCGTCTCCGTGGTGCCGACCGGCGGTCACTCTGCCGGCCACCAGGCCATCGTGGTCCGGGGTGGGGGACCTGGCGGCCGGACCCTCGCCTTCTTCGGCGACCTGTGCATGCGGCCGTGGAGCGCCAACCCGCGCTGGGTCACGGCATTCGATGACTTCCCGCTGGACTCGGTCGACGTCAAGGCTTCACTCTTCGCGCGTGCGGCCGACGAGCATTGGATCGTAACGCTCTCCCACGAGCCACTGACGCCGATCGGCCGTCTCGTCGCCGATCGGGATCGCTTTCGGTTCGAGGTGACGTGATGCGCCGGAGTTGGCTTGACTGGCTCACCGATCTCGTGGACGCCGCACCTGGCCCGCGATGGCTCGTGTACGGCGCAAGCCTCGCCATCTGGACGCTCCTGACCGCCGTCATCGGCTGGTCGGCCGCGATCCGCCCGTTTCCAGACGTCGTCCTGAGCCCCGTCCTCGCACCGATGTTCGCGATCATCCTGTTGTGGTCGAAGCAGGTGCTCGACCGGGTCGCCATGCGCTCGCTGGAGGCGCTCAGCCCCGCCCTTGACCTCGACGCGACCGCGATCGACGAGCTTGCGCGCGA
Source organism: Chloroflexota bacterium (assembly GCA_015661135.1). Taxonomy (GTDB): domain Bacteria; phylum Chloroflexota; class Limnocylindria; order Limnocylindrales; family CSP1-4; genus UBA5189. The sequence continues at coordinate 1,595 of JACVXW010000167.1, read as the reverse complement.
GCTGCGGCGGACTCCACCAGGCTGGGCGTCGCTGGCCGTACCTCTGGGTCTTGCCGCCGGCGTCGCCGGCGTCCTGGCCAACCCGGTCGGTTGGGAGCTGCGGCAAGGCGATCCGGCCGGTGTCTGGGCGTTGACCATCATCGCCAGCTGCGCGTCGCTGATCGCCGCCCTCGGCTTCGGCGTCCACGCGGTCCATCAGCTGCGGCTCGTCGACGACATCCATCGGCGCTCGGTCACGATCGACCTCTTCCGACTGGAGCCACTCTATGCGTTCGCAAGGCTGACCTCGCTGACGGGGATGACGCTTGTCGGGATCGTCGTCGGCGGGACCTTCGTCGTGTGGCTCGTGGTCCCGAACCTGGAGTTCGCGCCGACTGACATCGTGACCTTCGGGTTCCTGCTGCTCGTCGCTGTCGCCTGCTTCATCGTTCCCCTTCTCGGACTGCACGACCGCATCGAGGCCGAGAAGGACCGCCGCCTTGCCGAGGCGCAGGCCACGCTCGCGGCGTCCCTCGCGGAGGTTCGGAGAAGGATCGCGGCCGGTGACATGGATGGAGCCGCAAAGGTCAACGACGCTGTCGCAGCGGCGAACACCGGGGTCCTCGTCGTCACGCGGACGTCGACCTGGCCGTGGCGAGCAGAGACCCTCCGTGGCTTCCTGAGCGCGGTCTTCCTTCCAGTCTTGCTGTGGTTCGTGATCACCCTCCTCGGGCGATTGCTGCCGGCCTGAAGGGCCAGACGGTGACGCGTCGCGCCTGGCGGGATGGCGACTGGGCAGGTCAGTTCGACGCCTCCGGCCGCCTCCAGGCTCACCGGTCCGTTGACGATCTTGCGGACCCGGCCGTCGGGGTCGACGAAGAACTGCGTCGGCAGCGCGAAGACGCGATAGGTCCGGAAGACGACCGCACTGACATCGCCCCCGATCGCGTAGCGGAGGTCGTACTTCCGGGCGTACTCGCGCCCGTCCTCGACGGTCTGCTGGACCTGGATGCCGATGAGGGTGAAGCCGCGATCGCGGTACTTCTCGTCCAGCTCCCTGAGAATCGGCGTCTCGGCCTGGCAGGGCGGACACCAGCTGGCCCAGAAGTTGACCCAGACGACGCGGCCACGGAGATCGGCCAGCCGAAGCGGCGCTCCGTCCAGATCGGTCAGGGTGAACGCCGAACCATCGTCGAGCGCTCCGGTCAACTCAGGGGCGAGGTCGCCGATACCGAGGCCCGGGAGCGGCGACCGGAGCAGATACGCCGAGGCGGCGGGGTCGGGAAGGCCGGGGTCCGTGGATCCGAGGGGAGCGGTCGCGATGGTAAGCCCGACGGACGTGACGACCACGACGCCGAGCGCGGCCGCGACCTGGCGGAGGCTGAACGGACCGACGCCACGGCGGCGCCGAGGTGTTGCGTACCGAGGCGCCGGTTGATCTTCCACTGCGGAAACCGTCAGATCGCCGAGTTGAACGGCACGAACCGTGGCAGGAGCGCGAGCCAGTCCATGACCATTGCCACGCCGACCAGGGCGACCAGCACGCCGCCGACGATGGACACCGTCCGCCCGTGCCGGAGCAGGGGCCGGATCACCGCCGGTGCCCGATCGTAGAC
>JACVXW010000030.1 GCA_015661135.1 Chloroflexota bacterium | reverse complement strand
AGCCGCCGGGGGCGGGCCGCCCCCATTCATATACTCCGGCGGTCGCCGATCGCCTGGTCGGCAGGCGAACGACGCGTCCCCGTCACGCCGCGGAAGGCCAACACTCGTCAGGCGTCCCGGAGGAAAGTGCGGATGCGCTCAGTAACTGGACGAAACGTCCTCATCGGGGCCGTGATCGTCAGTCTGGCGTTCGGCGTCGTCATCGGCCGGTTCACCGGCGGCCTCGGCGGCGGCGGATCGCTGGCATCGATCGCGGAATCACGAGGCATGACGGTCGCAGAGGCGGAAGGGGCCCTCAAGGTATTCACCCCGCCCGGCAAGTACGACGAGTACGTGATGATCTCGTCGGGTGGCCAGTCGGGCAACATCTATCTCGTCGGCGTGCCGTCCATGCGGCTCCTCAAGTCGATCCCCGTCTTCACCCCGGAGTCCTGGTCCGGCTACGGGCAGGGCGCCGACTGGAGCGAGACGATCCTCGCTGAGGGCTCCAGCGACAAGCAGGCCCGGGAACTCAAGTGGGGCGACACGCACCACCCCGGCCTGTCCGAGACGAACGGCGAGTACGACGGCCGCTTCGTCTACATCAACGACCGGGCCAATGGCCGGATCGGGATGGTGGACCTGCGGGACTTCAAGACCAAGCAGATCGTGGACCTCCCCAACATGCAGACCTCGCACGGCGGCGTGTTCGTGACCCCGAACACGGAGTACGTCCACATCTCGAGCATGAGCCCGATGCCCCAGACGGCGGACGGCTATGCGCCGCTCGACCAGTACAAGGAGAAGTACCGGGGCATCTCCAGCTGGCTGTCGATCGATCAGGAGTCCGGCAAGATCGACACGACCGCGTCGTTCCAGATTGAGCTGCCGCCGTACACGCAGGATCTCGCCGACGCCGGCAAGCTGGCCAGCGACGGCTTCGCCTTCATCGGCAGCTACAACACGGAAATGGCGACCGGCGGCGTCTCCGAGGGCGGCGACCCGATCGAGAAAGGCGCTTCGGCGCGCGACTTCGACTACCTCCACATCATCGACTGGAAGAAGGCCGCCGAAGTTGCCGCGGCCGGCAAGACCGAGATGCGAAACGGAATGCGGGTCATCTCCCTCCAGACGGCGATCGACGAGGGCCTCCTGTACCTGGCGCCGGAGCCTCGCAGCCCGCACGGGGCCGACGTGAGCCCGGACGGAAACTACATCGTGGTCGGCGGCAAGCTGGACCCGAACGTGACGATCTACGAGATCGGGCTGATCAAGCAGGCGATCGCGGACAAGGACTTCGAGGGCGTCGACGAGTTCGGCGTCCCTATCCTCAAGTTCAGCTCGGTCGTCGCCGGCCAGGTCGAGGTGGGCCTCGGCCCGCTGCACACCCAGTTCGACGGCAAGGGCAACGGCTTCGTCAGCCTGTTCCTCGACAGCGCGGTCTCCAAGTTCAGCCTCGGCCCGAAGGCGGGCATCAAGGCCGGCGAGGAGTTCAAGCTGCTCGACAACGTCAAGGTCAACTACAACATCGGCCACCTGGCCACGACCGAGGGCGACACCGTCGCCGCCGACGGCCGCTACCTGGTCGCTCTGAACAAGTGGTCGATCGACCGCTATCCGGTGATCGGCACGCTCAAGCCGCAGAACTTCCAGCTGATCGACCTGGCCGGACCCAAGATGCAGCTCCTGGCCGACACGCCGGTGGGCTACGGGGAACCGCACTACGTCCAGATCATCAAGCTGAGCCGGCTCACGAGTGCCATCGACGTCTACCAGCCCGGCACGGACCCGCTGACGATGGCGGCCTCCTCGGTCGCGACGGCCGCGGGCGAGGAGCGGGTCGAGCGCGACGGCAACACCGTCCACGTGTACATGACGGCGATGCGGAGCCACTTCACACCGGACATCCTCCGGGTGAAGAAGGGCGACAAGGTGGTCCTCCACGTGACGAGCATCGAGCAGACCGCCGATGCCACCCACGGCTTCGCGATCCCTGGCTACAACCTCCAGGCCAGCCTGGATCCGGGCGAAGTCGTCACGCTCGAGTTCGTCGCCGACAAGGCCGGCTCGTTTGCCTTCTATTGCACCGAGTTCTGCTCGGCGCTCCACCTCGAGATGCAGGGCTGGCTCCTCATCGAGCCGTGACCCACAGGTCCATGAGGCCGGCCGCGGGCAGACGCCCGCGGCCGGCACACAATCCGGTGGTCGGCCTCGATCCGGCGCCATCCAGACAGGGAGAGACAACGGATGAGACTCGTAACCCGGGCGATCCTCGCCCTCGCGCTCGTGGGCGCGGTCGCAGCTTGTGGCGGGGCACCCGCTTCGAGCTCCGCCACCGAGACCGCCACCCTCAACGCCTCCGAGTTCGCCTTCGATCCGGGGACCCTCGAGGTCGCGGCCGGTGCGAAGCTCACGCTCACGCTGGCCAACAAGGGCACCATCGAGCACGACTTCACGATCGACAGCCTCGCCATCAGGCTCCACGCCCCGGTCGGGCAGTCGCCCTCGGTAACGACCGATGCCATGGCGGCCGGCGCCTATGACTTCTACTGCTCGATCCCCGGGCACAAGGAAGCCGGCATGATCGGCACGCTCACGGTGAAGTGAGCGATCGATGACGGGCACGGCGGCCGCGCGCGGGCCGGTGGAACTGGCCGTCGGCCGCGTCTCGCGACGCGGCTGGCGTGGTTCGCCACTCGTGGCGCCCGTGCTGGCGCTGGCAGGCGCCGTCGCTCTCGTCGTCGCCGGGACCCTCCCGATCTGGGGCACCACGCTCCAGGCGCCGCAGTATCCGAAGGGCCTCGCCCTGTGGTTCTACGGTGGCCGGGCAGAGGGCCCGGTGAGCGAGGTGAACACCCTCAATCACTACATCGGGATGCGCCCCGTGGACCTCGCGATCGTGCCGGAGCTGGGCCTCTGGCCGCTCGCGATCGTGGGCTGCGCGGCGATGCTCGCCTTCGCCATCTTCGTCCCTGGGCGGCTGGGCCGTCTCGCGGTCCTGGGCCTGTTCCTGGTCCCGCTAGGCGTCCTGGCCGACATCCAGCGCTGGCTGATCATCTTTGGCTCCGAGCTGGACACGAGCTCGGCGCTCCGCCTGGACCCGTTCGTGCCGCTCGTCGTGGGGCCGTCCACGGTCTGGAACTTCACGATCTGGACGTATCCCGGGCCCGCTCTCGGGTTGCTCTGGGTCGCCGGCGTGATCGCCCTCGCCGCCCGGCGGGCAACCATGCCGCCGATTCCGTTCCGCGCGGCCGTGTCCATCATGGTCCTCGTGCTGGCGACCCTCGGGACGCTCCTGTTCGTCATCCCGGCGGTCCGCCCGCCGGCCGATCTCCATGCTGCAGGAGCCGGACCCCCAGCCGGCCCGGTGGATCTCGCCCGCCTCGTCCAGGCGGCCCCGGCCGGTGCGACGATCGTCGTGCCGGCCGGTTCGTACCGGGTCCACCTCGTCATCGAGCGCCCGCTCACACTCGTCGCCGATGGCGACGTGCTCCTTGACGGTCGAGGCAGGGGCACGATCGTTACCATCGGCGCCGATGACGTCACGCTCCGCGGTTTCCGGCTTGCACACACCGGCAGTCAGGTCGAGGATGGGGCAGCCATCAAGACGCTCGAGGCAAGCCGGGTCACGATCGAGGGCAACACCCTGACCGACTTCTTCACCGGTATCTCCGTGAACGGCGGTGCCGACGTGCGGATCGTGGGCAACGTCCTGACCGGCTCGGGCCAGGTCGCGAGCGGCGCGGGACACGCCGCCGGCACCGGCGCAGCCGCGAGCGAACCAGCCATGGGCGACGCGAGCGGTCCTCGCGGCAGCGAAGGCGCAACGGCCGGCGCCGACCCGCATGCCGGGCACGCTGACGGTGCCGGTCCGGGCGGCCAGGGCGACGGCATCAGCATCTGGACCACGGTGGGGGTGCTCATCCGCGAAAACCGGATCGTGGACGTCCGGGACGCCATCTACCTGAACTACGCGGAGGAGGTTCTCGTCGATTCGAACGTCGTGGACCGGAGCCGCTACGCCGTCCACGCCATGTTCGGCCGGACGGTGACGGTGTTCGGCAACACCGCCCGCGGGAACCTGTCCGGCCTGGTGTTCATGAACACGACCGGGGTCCTGGCCGGACGCAACGCGCTCCTGGATGCCAGGTCCGGGGGCACGGGCTACGGCATCGTCCTCAAGGATGTCGTGGGCGTCCGGTTGGCGGAGAACGTCGTGGCCCGGAACCGGATCGGCCTCCAGGCCGAGGGCACGGTCCACCACGATCCCGAGGAAGCCCTTGTCGTCCGCAACCGGTTCGCCGGCAACGACGTCGGCATCGCGCTGATGGCCACGGCGGATCTCGCCTTCGCCGCAAACGACTTCGACGGCAACCTCACCCAGGTCCTTGCCCTGGAGGTCGGCGTGGAGCGTCATAACGACTGGGCGAACGGCGGGACGGGCAACACCTGGAGCGACTACCCGGGCTTCGACCTTGACGCCGACGGGATAGGCGATATCCCGTACACGGCCGGCGGCGCCGGCGAGATGTTGCTGGCCGTCGCTCCGGCCCTGGCTGCCTATCGGACGAGCCCGGCGCTCGCTGTGCTCGACACCGCCCGGGCCGTCTGGGAGAGTGCGCGCGAGCCGGTCGCTCGGGACGCCTTCCCTCGCATCCACGCGGTGGCCGTTCTGGCCGATGGAACGCCGGCGGCAGGACCCGCGGTGCCCGTGCCGCCGCTCGCCGGCGGGGCGCACGCTGACGGGGCGCACGCCGGTCACGGAGCCGGAGCCGCCCCCGTTGGCGCCCTCGCACCGGGAGACACCGGCACCGCACCTGACGCGGCCGGCGTGCTGGCTGCGTGGCGGGCACTGGGCGGCTCTCTGCTCGCCCTCGCGATCCTCTGGGCCGCTGCGCTGCGCGGCGACCTGGCAAGCCTCCGCCGCTTCAGCCTCCCGGCGCGCGCGGCGACGCTGCCGTGACCGGGTCGGCGTCCCGCCTCGTGGTCCGCGGCCTCGGCAAGCGCTACGGCGAGCGCGTCGCGCTCGACGGCGTCGACCTGGACCTGCCCGGCTCCACGCTGCTGGCGGTCATCGGTACCAACGGCGCCGGCAAGTCCACCCTGCTCGGCTGCCTCGCCGGGATCCTGCGCCACCAGGGCGAGGCCGTCCTGGACGGCCGGCCGGTCCGGCCGGGAGACGGCCGGGTCGCCTACCTGCCCCAGCGGCTGCGCCTGCCCGCGACGGCCACCATCGCCGACGTCCTGTCGCTCCTGCGCGCGCTGGCCGGCGGGGCGCCGGACCGGTTCCCCCTCCCGGAGGGCTTCGTCCCGGACGGGGGGCGGCGAATCGGGGAGCTGTCGGGCGGCCAGGCCCAGCGCGTTGCGCTCGCCGGCGTGCTCATGGGCGCCCCGGATCTCATCCTGCTGGACGAGCCCCTGGCGAACCTGGACGATGCCGGCCGGGCAATCGCGACCGCCCTCGTCCGGGCCCATCGCGACGCCGGGGCGATGGTCCTCGTGGCGAGCCCCGCCGCGCTCGACATCCTCACCGCCGCCGATCTCGCGATCCGCGTGGCAGACGGGCGGGCTGCCTGGCTCGGGCCGGCCGCCGCGGCGATCGCCGGCCTGGATCGCCTCGATTCCGTTGATCGCATCGCCGAGTCCGAGGGCGCGGCGTGACCGCGCTCGCCCGCTTCCAGGCCCGCGTGCTCCTCCGTGGCCGGGCCGCGCTCGTTGCGGCCGGTGTCTTCGCACTTGCCGCGGGCCTCACCACCGTGCTCGGCCTCGGCTCGTTCCGGCAGGTGGGGCTCGGCGCCGTCGGCCCGGCGGCCGCGGCCATCGTCAATCTCGCGATCCTCCTGCCCACGGCCCAGGCGATCCTGCTCGGGGCACTCGGCCTGGCCGGCGACCGCGAGAGCGGGTTCGCCGCCCTCCTGCGGGCACGTGGCGTCGGGCCCGGGGCGCTCGTGGTCGCAACCTGGTGGTCCGTGACGGCCGCCGCGTGGCTCTCGCTCGGTGTCGGGTTCGGGCTGGCAGCGCTCGTGATCGCCGGCAACGTCCCCCTCGCGGACCTGCCGACGTTCGCGGCCCTGTTCGGGGTGATGCTCGTGGTCGCCGCCGCGGCCGCCGCCATCGGGGTCCTCGTGGGGGCCGCCGCGTCGAGCCGCCTCCAGGCCGCCCTGGGCGCCGTCGCCGCCTGGTTCGTCCTCGCGATCGGCCTGGACCTCGTGGTCCTGGGTCTGGGCGTCTTTGTCCGCCTGGGCGAGGGCGCGATCCTGGCCGCGGTCGCCATTGACCCGTTCACGTCCGGCCGCCTGGCAGCCCTTCTCCTCCTCGATGCCGGGGGCGGCGTCCTGGGTCCCGTGGGCCAGTACCTGGTCCTGCGGCTCGGGGCACCCGGCGCGGTCGCCATGCTCCTCGCCGTCGTGGCCGCTTGGGTAGTGCTGCCACTCGTGGTGGCGCGCCAGATCGCTGCTCGCCGGGACGCCTGACGGACTCGGCGACTCCGGCGCGCCTAGACTCGCACCTGATGGACCGCCGGTCGCGCCTGGTGCTGCTCACCGTGCTCGGGGCCGGCGTCTTCCTGGCCGGTCTGGAGCTGATGATCACGGCGGTCGCCCTGCCGTCCATCGTCACCGACCTCGCCAGCTGGAGCGCCCTCCGCGAGGCGTCCTGGATCATCAATGCCTACCTGCTCGCGTACGTCGTGACGATGCCGCTGGCCGGGCGGCTCGCCGACCAGTGGGGCGTCCGCCGGCTCTTCCTCGGCGGGATCGCCCTGTTCACGCTGGGGTCATTGCTCGCGGGCCTCGCCCCCTCGCTCGAGGCGCTGATCGGGGCCCGCGTGGTCCAGGCGATCGGCGGGGGGATCCTGGTTCCGGTGGGAACCGCGGCGGCCTCGCACCTCTTTCATGATCACGACCGGCCCAGGGCGCTGGGCGTCATCGGCGCACTGACCTTCCTCGGGATGGCCGCCGGCCCGTTCGTCGGGGCCTGGATCATCGGCGGGATCCGCCCGGCGGCGGCCCTCGACGGCGCGGGCATCCTGGACGGTCCGCTCCGCACCGCCCTCGAGGCCTCGTGGCGCTACGTCTTCTACCTCAACGTCCCGATCGGCATCGCCTGCCTCGCGGTCGCCTGGGCGGCGGCGCACGGCTGGGAGACGCCTCGGCGGGCCGGGAGCCTGGACCTCCCCGGCGCCGTCGCGTTCTCGCTCGCCCTGGGGCTGGCGCTCGTGGCGACGACGCTCGCCGGAAGCGAACAGATCGCGGATCGTGATCCGGCCACCGTGATCGGGGGTCTGGCGGTAGCCGCCGCCTTGTCCGGCGTTCTCGCGGCGCGCATGGGCATCCGCCACCCGACCGGGTTCCTGGACATTCGGCTCTTCAGATCGACCACGTTTTCATCCGCCGCCCTCGTCTCCCTGCTCACCGGGTACGGCCTTGCGACGGCGATCGTGGGTGGCGCCGTCTTCGTGGATCGCGTCCTGTACGGCGGGCCAGACGCCCAGCGGGTCGCGCTCGGGGCGCTGGCGGGGGCCACCGCGCTCGGCGCGCTGGGCTCGGGGTTCGCGTTGCGCGCCGCGGGCCTCCGGGCCGTGACCCTCGTTGGGCTCGGGCTGAGCACGATCGCCCTCGCCCGGATGGGGGCCTGGACGCCCGTGACCTCGCTGACCGAGGTCGCCGGCTGGATGGCAGCGTTCGGGCTGGGGTTCGGCCTCACGGTGACGCCGCGATCCACCGCCGCGATCGACGCCCTTGGCTCCGCCGCGTTCGGGGTCGCCTCGGCGACCGTCACGGTCGCCCGGATGATCGGGATGGCCGTGGGGCTGGCCGCGCTCACCGCCTTCGGATCCACGACGATCGACCGGCTGACCCGCGAGGTCTACGCCACGCCCGACGCCTACAGGCAGTTCATCCCCGAAGCGCTCCGTGACCGCCCGTTGCGTGACGGGCTCGTGGTCCAGGCGCTCGAGGACTGGGCGTCCGGCGAGGCGGCCCGCATCCTCGTCGGGGTGTTCTTCGTGGCGGCGCTGATCAGTGCCCTGGCGATCGTGCCCGCCCTCGCCCTCCGGCGGCGGCGTATCCTCGCCACCGAGGCCGCCGAGGCAACGGACGTGGCCCGGGACGACGCGGCGCCGCTAGCGGAACCGGGAGGGAATGCGTGACCAGTCCGGCGACAGGCCCGGGACCAGACGGTCGGGTCACGGTCGCGGCGTTCCACGACGGGGCCGTCCGGGAGTGGCGCGATGGCCCGGGCCTGGCGGCCCTCGAGGGCGAGCTCTTCAAGGGTCGGCGCGCTGCCGTGGATACGATCTGGATCGACCTGACGGCGCCATCTGCCAGCCAGGTAAGCAGGATCGCGACGCTGCTGGGGCTCCATCCGCTCATCGCCGAGGACATCGTGGAGGGCAACCAGCGCTCCAAGATCGAGGCGACCGACGGCCTGGTCCACATCGTCCTCTTTGCCCTGGATTACACGGACGAGGTCCACTCGCACGAGATCGACCTCGTCCTGGGCGACGGCTTCCTGCTCAGCTCGCACACCGCCGACTGGGATCCGCGCGCCGGGGGCCACTTCCGGACCGGCCCCGGGCCGATCATGCGGGCCGGGCCGGACCACCTGCTGTGGGCCATCTGCGACATGGTCGTCGATGGGTACTTTCCGTTTGCCGATCGAGTCGAGGACGCCATCGATGCCATCCAGGACGAGGTGATGGGCCGGGCGGATCGCGCCACGCTCAGCCGCGTCTTCGCCCTGAAGCGTGACCTGGTGTCCGTCCGGCGGGCGGTTTCGCCCGTTCGGGAGGTCCTCAACCAGCTCACCAATCGGGACCTCAAGCTGATCGACGCCGACGAGGTCTTCTACTTCCGCGACATCTACGACCACGTCATCCGGCTGACCGACGAGCTGGACAACGACCGCGAGCTCGTCACCGCCACGCTCGATGTCTACCTGTCCCAGGTGAACAACAACCTGTCGGCGATCATGAAACGGCTGACCGGGGTCACGGTCCTCCTCGCCGGCGTGGGCGCGATCGCCGGGATCTTCGGCATGAGCGAGGCCGGCCTCGCCTTCAGCGGCGGCGAGGCGGTCGGTTTCTGGGCCGTCTCCGCCGTCACGATCTCGGTCGCGGTGATCGCCGCCCTCGTCCTGCGCCGCCTCGACTGGATCTAGGACTGGTCCTCCAGCCGAGAAGGTCGTCCGGCTCAGTCCTCAGCGCACCGCTTTCTTCACGAGCACGGCGATCCTCGCCTCGTCGGCGGCGGTCAACTCCGTCAGCGCGAAGGATGTCGGCCACAT
>JACVXW010000166.1 GCA_015661135.1 Chloroflexota bacterium | reverse complement strand
ACGGTCGTTGCCGGTAGTTCGGTGACGTACACGTACGCGGTCACGAACACGAGCATCAACGCGCTCCTGTTCGGCGTCTCGGTCAGCGACGACAAGTGCGCCGCGGTGACCTTCACCGGCGGTGACGCCGACCATGACGGCAATCTCCAGATCGGCGAGACCTGGACATACAGCTGCACCACGAGCCTCGCGAGCACGACGACCAACGTTGCGACCGCGACCGGCAAGTGGCGGACCCAGACGGTGAGCGCGACCGCGTCCGCCACCGTCACCGTGGGGACGAGCGAGGTCCTCGCCGAGACGTCCAGGCCAGAGATCACCCTCCCGCCGACGAGCACGGTCATCGCAGACGGTGACGGCGGGCAGGGCGCGAACCTCGGGCTCGCGCTGCTGCTCCTCTCGGCGATCGGGCTCCTGGCGCGGCTGGTTGCCCCAGCACGCTCCCGCATCCGCCGCTAGTCAGAACGCCGGGCTCCGTCCGGCACGATCGAGCAAGAGGGTCGGGGCATTTGCCCCGACCCTCTGTCGTTAGACGGCCCGGCGTGTTCATGGCCCCGCAGGGAGGTCCTCGGGTATCCTCCGTGGCAATGCGCATTCGCCGGTTGGCCGCCCCGGTTCTCCTGTCGCTCGCCCTCGCCCTGCCGAACGCAGTGCTCTGGACGCGCACGGCGAGCGCGGCCACGCCGCCGGAGTCGGACATTCCCGGGATCGCGCTCCCGGGTCCCGTCGTGAACGGGCAGCTCGGCGGCCCAATCTATGACGTCGTCTATCAGGTGGTCGTGCCCGCCGGGTACGTCATCGTCGCGGGGTTGACCGGCTCGGCCGGCACGGACTTCGACCTCTACCTCTTCGATTCGAGCGCCACAACGGTCCTGGGAACGGCCGGCCTGCTCACGAAGTCGATCGGGCCGGCAAGCAGCGAGGCGGTCTCGTGGCCGACGCGGATCGGCGGCACGTTCTACCTCGACTTGAACGGCGCGAGCGACGTCCAGGGCACGTACACGCTGTCGGTGCAGGTAGTGCCGGATTCGACGCCGCCGTCGGCGGTGCTCCTCGTCGCTGGTGGCGTGACGCGCGTGAGCACGCCGCAGGTGTCGCTCCAGATCGCGGGGTTCGATGACGTCTCCGGGGTCACCGAGATGAGCCTCAGCTACGACGGCGTGAACTACCTGCCCCCGGTTCCGTTGCTGACGCAGTTCGAGTGGACCCTCTCCGCCGGTGACGGGTTGAAGCGGATCTGGGCCCGGGTGATCAATGGCGTGGGGCTGTACTCGCCGCCGGTCAGCGCCAGCGTCTACCTCGACACGACCAGGCCGGGGGTCACGGCTGTGACGCCGGTCGACGGCGCCACGGTCACCACCGCGCGCCCCGTGATCTCCGTCCAGTTCGACGAGGCGATCGTGGCGTCCACCTGGGCGAACCTCGGCCTGGTCGTCCAGTCTGCATTCGGGGGGATCGTGCCGGGCACGTTGGTGTACTACCCATCGACCCGGACCGGCACATTCACGCCGTCGGTGGATCTCGTGCCCGGGTACGTCTACTTCCTCACGATCGCAGACGTTCGAGACGTGGCCGGCAATCGGGTCACCGCCTCATCCTGGACGCTCAAGTACCTGCGGCCGGCCTCCGTGGCAGCGGTCGCGACGCCGAGCGTGGTCGTGTTCGGCGCATCGGTGACGGTCGGTGGCGCGGTGACGCTTCCGGCCGGGGAGTCATTGCAGCTGGACGTCCGGGAGGGCGGGGCGACGGCCTACGCACCGGTCGGCCCGATCCTGCCGAGCGGCAGCGGCTACAGCGTGACGCTGACCCCCGCGATGAACACCTACTACCGGGTGAACTACCCGGGCTCGCCGACGACGATCGCGGCGTCCGCCGAGGTGCGGGTCCTGGTGCGCCGCGGGGTTGCGGTGCTGGGCTCCGCCTCCTCGGTCGTGCGGACGGCGACGGCGGGTCGCCCGGTCGCGATCACGGCGCAGGTGACGCCGGCCGGCGTCGCGGCGGTCTCCTTCCGCCTCTACCGCTACGACGTCTCGCGCGGGAAGTACGTGTACGCCGGGAGTTTCGGACGGTCGACGGGCACGGACGGCCGGGCGACCCTCAACTGGACGCCGTCGGCCGGTCGCTGGTACTGGCGGGTGTCCGTTCCGTCGACGCCGCAATACGCCAACAACCTCTCCGCGACGTACCGGTACACGGTCTCCCGCTGATCGTCCCGGCCCCCGCGCCGCCCCGACCTGCCGCCTCGCCGCCACGCGGCCTCGCAGCCAGGCGACTTCCCTGGCCAATGCTCCCCCCAGGAGCCCTGGCCAAGTGCGGCCCGACGCTCGGCTGGACCCGATGCTCGACATCGTCCCCAATGCCCCGCACGGGGTCGCAGGCCATGATTCCCGGACCGAATAGGCGGTGCGGGACGTCCCGGACGGCGTTACCACCTGGCGAGTGCTCGCCCCGGGAGCATTGGCGAGAATCGGGCGCGCACGGGGGTCGGCGAGACGGCCCGGGGCCCGTGCCGCCGACTCGGGTCCGTACCCGCTATCAGTAGCCCGTCGCGCCGATCAGTTCCGCGATCAGGTCGATCGTCAATGGCCTCGAGAGAACGGACTCGTGGTTCGCCCCATCGACGGCCGTAACGACGACGTCGATCCCGGCGTCGCGCAGGATGACGGCGAACTCGTCCGCCGTCGCGACCGGGGCGACCAAGTCCTCCGTGCCGGCGATGAGGTGGACCGCTGGTGTCCGATGCCCCGGCGCAGCGGCAAGGACGGCGATGTCGGTGGCGTCCCACGCCTCGGGGGCTTCGTCGCGGGTTCCGCCGAGCATCTGGGCGAGGAAGTCGGGCAGGATGTGGTCGAAGCCATAGATTGCCCCGACGCCAACGAACGCGTCGGGCCGCCCGTCCCCAAGGGGTACCAGGCACTCCGGCTCGTCGGTCGCGAAGTCGTGCGCCGAGAGCGCCGTGACGGAGCCTGGGAACCCGCCGAACGAGTGGGCCACGAGGGTGATGCGGGCGGGATCGCCTCCGAGGTTCGCGGCGCGAGCGCGCGCGAACCGGATGGCACACCCGACGTCCGCGAACGTCTGGGGGTAGCCGCCGCCCCACTGCGGCCCGGAACGGTAGTCCGCCGTGAACACGACGGCACCGCGACTCGCGACGTACCGGGCGACGGTCCACATCGACCCCCGGATGCCGGGCGCCACCGGGCCGCCGGGGATCATCACGACAACCGGCAGGCGCTTCGTGGTCGGCGGGGCGAAGGTGTCCACGTGGAGCGAGCAGGTCGCGCCGTCCGTGCCACAGGCGACCGGGCGGGTGAACTCGCTGTCCCGCTGCATCGCGACGACGAGGCTGAGGCAGGTGGGGTCAGCCTCCCCGCACGGGAAGAAGGGGGTGACCGGCGGGGGTGTCGGCTCCAGGGTCGGGGTCGGGGTCGCGGTCGCAAGCGCGGTCGGGGTCGGCGCGGGGAGTGATGACAGGGACGGCGTGGCGACCGGCTCGCCCGAAGTGGTCGGGCTCGATGTGACCCGGACGACGCCCCCGCAAGCGCCGGCGACCAACGCCACAACGACGAGGAGCGCGATGACGCGACGGGGTGCGGTGAGGGTCAGGGGAATTGCGGTCATGCCGGTCGGGCCACGGTATCGGAGGTC